>JAUVZH010000424.1 GCA_030602675.1 Candidatus Heimdallarchaeota archaeon
CTAAAGCAAGATCTTCTTATCAAACTACAAAGAGCAGACTATGATGAGAATATCAAACGACTAATTACACCAGGTAAAATACCTTTGAAATTCTTTGGTACTGAACTAAATGCATACTTGTCTAAAGATAAGCCTTCAAAGTTTGAGTATGATCTTAACACAAATCTCATCGACCATGCAAAAATTATGTCTCTATTAAACTATAATCTCCAAGCTAGAATATTTTTACGTGATTTGAATTTCTACTTTTCAATACTAAAAGATATTGAAAAACAAAAAAGTATAGAGAGCTTGTTGGTAAAATTAAGTGAATGATTTTGCAACAATCAAAGTATTGCATTGAATTCATTTGGACTAGGTAAATCAGCAACTTTGTAAGCTCTAAGCAAGTTTGTTTTACCAGGGCAAAGAATTGATCCTGATATAACAACTATAACATCTTTATCACTCAAGTAACCCATTTTCTTTGCTAAGTCTACGGTTTCAACGACCATTTGATCATGATTCTGGTATTCTTTCACTTGTAAGGGATAACAACCCCATATCAATCCAAGTTGGCGTATAATTTTGATGCTGGGTGTTGCAACAAAGATTCTTGCTTTAGGTCTGTGTTTAGCAATAAGCTTTGCACTGAAACCACCCTCTGTAAAAGCAATGATTGCTTTAACGGGCATTTTATCTACAAGCATTCCTGCAGCAGTTGCCAATGTTTCAGCTATTAAATCTCTTTCAGATGATTTTTCATCTTTGAATTCTAACCAATGTAGTTCTTTCTCAACATTTAGAGCAATTTTATTCATCATTCCGATAGCTTCTACAGGATACTTGCCAACGGCTGTTTCAGCACTAAGCATAACAGCATCAGTACCATCAAAAATAGCATTTGCTATATCACTGGCTTCAGCTCTAGTTGGACGAGGGTTATTAATCATTGATTCAAGCATCTGAGTTGCTGTTATTACAGGTTTTCCTTGTCGATTACACTTGCTGATTATTTCCTTTTGCACTAATGGTAATTTTGTAACTGAAGTTTCAATACCAAGATCCCCTCTTGCCACCATTATTGCATCAGATTTTGCTAGTATTTTATCAAAATTCTTGATAGCAAAAGCATGTTCGATTTTGCTTACAATTGGTATTTCGAGGTTAGCATTGCTAATTACTTTTCGCAAGCTAATAACATCCTCAGGGGAACGAACAAATGATAACGCAATATAATCTGGTTCTAATGTAAGTGCAAATTCCAAATCCTTCAAATCTTTAGGTGTCAAACAAGGAACATCCAACTTGACATTTGGAATATTAACTCCTTTTCGGCTACGTATTTCTCCGTTTGATAATACCTTACAGTAAATATCATTTCCTTCAATTTTTTTAACGCGTAAACCGATAATCCCATCATTGATATAAATCAAATCATTTTTCTTAACTGAATTTGGCAATGATTCCAAAGAAACACTTACTCTTTTACTATTACCTATTATTACCTCAGTTGTTAAGATGAAATCATCACCCATAGTGATAGTATATGGTTTATCCAACTCACCAATACGAATCTTTGGACCTTGTAAATCAAATAGAACAGTAATATCATCAGAGATATTTCTAATCCTCTTGAACATCTCTTTATGCCATTCATGTGAATTATGTGAAAAGTTTAGTCTAACAACATCCATTCCTACTTCAATCATTTTTTCTAAAACTTTAGATGATTCATTACTTGGTCCTAATGTACAAACGATTTTTGTTCTAGCAAAATTCTTGTTTTTAGCTTTGTTTACTGGCAAGTTAGAGTGTCACCTTAAGACATAATAACTTAATAAAAGTAATTCCTTTTTAACCTACCTAAATCTTTTGTGGATATAGAAAAAGTAGTGTTCCTTGCTAAGAGCAAGGAAGTTACGAAGGAACCTTTATTCCTTTTGTTTTAAAAGCCAATTGTTATTATAGTCACCAATATACATGAATGCCAGTGCACCAGGTCCAACATGTGAACCAACAACGGGTCCTGCTTCAATTACAATAATTTGCTTCCCATCAGGGTTGTTCTTTTCCATAATTTCTTTAAGTTCATTAGCAAATTCTGGAGTTCTGCAATGCCAAACAAAAATTATATCCGTATAGGCATTTTTTACTATTAACGGAGCAGTATATCTAAGTGCAGCATCTGCTTCTTCTCGACCTCTGATAGTACCACCAGAAACCAATTTTCCTTCGTTAAATTCAATTATTGGTTTAATCTTAAATGCATTAACTAAGAATCTTTTAGACCAACCTACTCGACCACTTCGATATACAGCATCAACATTATCTTGAATACTTACTAGTTTGGCTCTTGGGATTATGTCATTGAGTCTTTCCATAATTGCTTCTTTTGAGGCACCATCTTTCGCCATTTTTGCAGCTTCAAGCACAATTGCACCTAGTGTTGATGTAGCAACTCGTGAATCTACAACTGTTATTTCTGCATCAGCAATCATAGGTACAACTCTAAGTGCACTTTGATAGGTTCCAGACAATTCTTTAGAGATGAAGATTCCAATCACATCTTTTGCTTCTTTTGCAGCATCCTCAAAAGCAGTAACAAAAGCTTTTGGTGTAGGTACACTTGTTGTGGGATAATCCTTAGCATTTGCTAGTTTATTGTAAAATTCATCTGGTGTCAAATCACCATAATTCCCCATCATCTTGTAGACTTTATCTCCAAAAATGACTTGAAATTGGGCTATGTGAATGTTATATTTTTCAACCATTTCTTTAGGAAGATCTGAGCTTCCATCTGTAACTATTGCTACTTTTCTCATTTCAAAACTCTCCATAGTTGGTAATAATTGTAATGTTTAGTAAAACATAGTTGAACATATTACTTAAAAATTTTACTTCCTTAATATGAAAAAAGAGAAATGAAATAGAATTTACTTTATGGATTCTAATTCACTTATGAAGTATTTCTTGTCATCCTCTTTCT
>JAUVZH010000391.1 GCA_030602675.1 Candidatus Heimdallarchaeota archaeon
CATTTCAATACTCGTAATCGAGCTTTATTCTTTGCAACTTTCTCGGCGTTTTGAAGAATCTTATATTCTTCTTTCTTATTTCAATACTCGTAATCGAGCTTTATTCTTTGCAACAACAATTTTATCTTGTTTCGTCTTTTCACTTATACGTATATTTCAATACTCGTAATCGAGCTTTATTCTTTGCAACTTTTTCAATTTAGAGACTCTTACGGAATTTTGCCTTTATTTCAATACTCGTAATCGAGCTTTATTCTTTGCAACAATGCTGTGCCTGCACTAACATCTGTAAAAACATTCTACCATTTCAATACTCGTAATCGAGCTTTATTCTTTGCAACAACGAATTAGAACTTAATTATCCAGGTTGGTTGTTTGTGGCATTTCAATACTCGTAATCGAGCTTTATTCTTTGCAACTCGAGTTGCTGATTCAATGCAAAAGTCAATAATTCCTATTTCAATACTCGTAATCGAGCTTTATTCTTTGCAACTTACCCTCTGAGAGTAGTTTAGGACTATGTGTTACTATTATTTTGCTCATTTCAATACTCGTAATCGAGCTTTATTCTTTGCAACTGACGCTCTACAAGCGTCTAGATGGTAAAAAAGCAATTCTCCCCGTTCTAGATAAAGATTTCGAACGCACCGCCTGTCGGGTACCTAAAGTTGTACAGTATTTAAAAAGAACCGACAGATTTTAAGTTAAAAAGAGCTAAAAGAAGCCTTCTTATACCTTCTTATCAAGCCAAAGCTGTCGAGTCTCCTCAAGTGCAAAGACTTTAAATAGAACGTACCAACACCCGACAGCTTTTTTCTGGAAAAATATCATTTTTTAACTGTTTTATGCTCTCCGACACATTAACCAAAATTCACAATCATGACATTTGCCCTTGTGAGCAGTTGGAGAGGGCATTGTTTCATTAAGTACTATTTGTAACATTGTTGTGTGTTGTTTTAGAACAGCAAGTTTATCCTTCAAAGTTATAGGTGTTTCTAGTCTTTTCTCTGAACCATAACGTATCTCACCTTTTTCAACATTGGTATTATAGTAGCTATCAAGAATGATTGCTTGAACTATTAATTGTATCAAATGATGACAAGGGATTTTTGTGTAACTTTTACCAGTTTTATATTCTATAGGGTAATAAGCACCTCTCTCTTCTACTATGGCATCAAAAAGAGCTGAAAGTCCCAGATCCTTAATTGCTATAAATTTATTATAATGAATTGTCTTATTTTCTCTTTTTGATTGAGTCTTTCTTCTAATCTTTTCGTCATGATATTCTTGCCCTTTCAACATTTTGTAAGTTCTTTTGGGTTGAATTCTGAAAACATAACGAAAATAGATTATTCGAGAACAGTAATTATATTGCCTGAAATCTTCTGCAGTAAATTCCTGTAATGTCATACTATCATCACCTTTTCCTCCATTTGCATACCTAGAGAATTTCTACATTTAGTTTGTTGGATTTCTTGTTCACCTATGTAAATAATTTTTTCAAAACATTTAAGACAAATTGGAATAACAACAATTTTACCCAATCTTTTTCCAAGAATATCATGTGCTTCCAAAGAAAAGGTTTCGACCATAGTTCTTGATTGCTCTCCAGCAAAAACAGAAAATTGTATTCTTTGAAAACCATATGCCTCACATAATTTAGCTATCCTTGTTCTTATCGAATCCTTTTGTATATCATAACTTATTAGGTAAAACATTTCTACAACCTACCTTGAGAGAACGAAAGGCTTATACTCACTACTTTCACCTTTGAAGAATTTCCCTGCATGTCTAGCTTGATGTATGATATGTTGCTCAAAAGTCATTGTCTTGCCTGTTTGATCATTTGTTTCTGCTCGAGTAAATGTCCCTATCAATTCTGATAAGTAATGTTTCTTGAAAGTATCTTTAATCTTACAAAATTCTCCTTGCATTTCAAAATCATCAGGAGTAACCTCTGACTTACCTATTAGTCTGAGAATCAGTCTATCAACTATTGGTTGTCTAAACTCCTCTATTATATCGAGAACGAATGATGGTTTCCCGCTACGGTCTGTATGTAAAAAACCAGCATAAGGTTCTAATCCAGCAATTAATACTCCTGATAATACTTTCATTGTTAAAATTGAATAAGCATAACTTAACATGCTATTAATCGGATCTCTTGGTGGACGCCTATTTCTATTAAAAAAATGAAACTCTGGTGATATTAATTCTTTCAAAGCTGTAAAATAAGCATCTGCTGCTGCACCTTCAAATGCAAAGATTGTATCACGTATAATTCCTATCTTTTTGTTTAATATCTTTGAAAAATCCTTGTGAAGAAAACCTTCTAGTTCAGCTATCTTAGTCTTAACTACGGTCTCTGCAGCAGGTTTAAGTTGTCTATTCTTCTGGATTCTACGTAAAAGATTTCGTTTATTTGCAATAGCTCCCTTAAGAGCACTAATAATAAAAGCTGTTCCTAGCTTTGATTCATATGCAAGAATCTGAGCTCTTCTAATTGCTACAGTACCATGTGCAACATAAGAATGTAAAATACCAATAGGTTTTCCACCACGAAAGAATAATGTTGGAATACCATTTGCAGTTAACAAATCAATTGCTCCGGAAGTCAAAGTAGCTTTTGATTCGATAATTAATTGTTCTAATTTAATTATTGGCACATAATTTCTAGCTATTTCTGCTGATGGGTAGGAAACATATAATCGTTCACCCTCTTTACCAATTTTTGCACCATGTTCAGCAACAATTAAAATCATCAAATCCCTCTTTCAATTTCATATGAACTTTCTTCATTCGTGAATATTTCATACCCAACTAGACGAGATAAATTGTAGGCATTGAGAACATTCTGTGATGAGGGAATGTCGAATGGACGAACAAACAAGATATTCCCTTGAGCAGCCACTACTGTTCCTTCTATTTTCTGAGGAAAAGTAACTTCCTTTATAGTATGATTTGTTGGGAACTTTTGCCAGACATCAGTTAAATCAATGAAACTAAATGTGATGTCAGGGAAAAGGGGTTCAAGTTTTGAAAGATACTCGTGTAAATTGTATTCAGTGTGAGATGCATCTTGTTGATTTTTCAGCAAGTTTATTTTATCTACAAAAGTGAAATAAGTAGTTAGATTTAACATTTCAGCTATTTTAACTTCCATAGATAATACTTCTTGTAAGGATTTGAATTTCGAAAGTACTAAAGCCTCATCTAAGCCTTGTTCAATTATCCTGTAGAACTTTCCCTCTTTTCTTTTGCAATTACTGATTCCAACCTTGACCTTATTTCCTATGCGACCAAGATAGAGATAATGATCACTCCAACATTTTGAACGCATCCAATCAACTTTACAAGAAGGATTTTCAGCTGTGCAGACTGATTCGAAGGGTGTTCCAGGTCCTTCAAACAAACATCTTCGAT
>JAUVZH010000261.1 GCA_030602675.1 Candidatus Heimdallarchaeota archaeon
TATTTCAAAAACATTGTAGGTTCCATGATAGAAGAAACGAATAGATTCAGATGAAATATCTGGTAGAAATTTCCTAATAGAGAATACAATTTCCTCAACTGTTATATCTGCAGGATTCATCTCTTCATAAAATGACATATAGTGCAATTATTCCCAAAAATTAAAAACTTTGTTTCACAAACTTTCTGCTCATTTTTCCAAAATTTATTGTCATAGTTATTTAATTGGTTTCTTCGAACAAGAATTTGCTATTTTAATGAAAATCAAGGAATTGTTAAATATACAAAAATAAATTAATTCATGGAGTTATTCGTATTGGATGTTGAGATTTTAAATCTATATAGTAATGTAGCAAAACCAAATAGTGATTTAATAGGAGATCATGGTCAAAGCTTTTTAATTAAAACAGAAAACGAAAATATTCTATTGGATGTTGGTTTTAAAGGGAAAAAATTGCTTCATAATATGGAAAAATTAGGGATAAATCCTAATGATATTTCTTTGTTAATTCTTTCTCATGGACATTATGATCACACAGGAGGATTGCCTAAGTTTTTGGATGCAAGAACTACTTCGGAACCATTACATGTAATAGCTCATCCAGATGTCTTATTACAAAGACGTGCTAAAATTGCATTTATTTCTAAAAATATCAGTTTTCCTAAATTAACTGAAGAACAAAAGTCAAAGATGAAGATTGAATACGTAAAAAATACTCGAAAAATAAACAATTTTATTAGAACTTCTGGTGAAATAACTGATCGTCCTTATCGTCAAGGCACAGAACCTAGAATACAGAGTAAAATTGATGGTAATTTTGTTTCAGATCTTGTAGCTGATGATATTAGTGTAATATTGGAAACAAAGGAAGGTCAAGTTATAATTATGGGTTGTGCACATGCGGGTATACTAAATATTTGCAAACATGCAAAAGAAACTTCTGATAAACCGTTGAAAGCAATCCTTGGCGGAACACACATGGTTCGCTACAATAAAGAGGATGTTCTAGCAACTGCAGAGAAATTGATTAATGAATTTGATGATCCTGACCTTTATTTGAATCATTGTACAGATAAATTACCTATTGTATTAATGAAAGCAACAAAAACTATTGATATTTTGCGTGAAAAATATGGTAAAGATAAAATTAAGAATTGTTATGTTGGAACAAAACTAACATTTGCAGTTTAGTTTCTTATTTTTCATTCTTATCTACTAAAAGTATAATGTCTATTAATTTCTGGAATAAGTTTTTTAGTAAAAGGGATAAAAGAAAGATATGCCAAAAAATAGAGAATTAGCAACTCGAGTTTGGAAGGAAAAAATTCCGGAAAAACGAATGAATAACATGCATAGATTCTTGGTAAAAATCTGTGAGGAAGCTGGTCCAAGAGAAGCAGGAAGCGAAGCAGAGCACAAAGCAGCAGATATTACCAAAGAAGAATTCGAGAAATATTGTGATAAGGTAGAGAAAGAAGAATTTCAATTAGCTCCAAAGGGATTTCTTAGTTTTACTTTTCTTTCACCTTTATTTGTTTTAATCGGAATTCCCATTTATTGGTTTTACCCGGTTGTTTCTGCTGTACTAGCTATTCTTGCGATGTTAATCTTTTACATGCAATTTCTACGTTATACTCAATTTGTGGATTTTCTCTTCCCGAAGAAAACAAGTGTCAATGTTATCGGCGAAATTAATCCAAAAAAAGAATGGAAACAGACATTAATGTTCTCTGCTCATTTAGATTCTGCATATCAGTTTAACTTTAATTTGTATATGCCTAGAACCTTCAACTATTTTCTAATAGGTTTACCGATTTTATTGGTGATTTATATTATTCTTTCAGTGAGTTATTTTATCTCAAGTTGGATCTTCAGTGTACCTAGTACAGTTTTTATTTACACAGGAATTGGTATCGCTGCAATAATTGTTCCAATGGCAGCAATGCTATTTTTCTTCAAAACCAATTGGGCAGTAATGGGTGCTAATGATAATCTATCAGGTATAGCTATTCTACAAGGAATAGGTGAAACTCTAGGAAATAGTAAGAATTTGATCCCTAACCACACGAAAATACTGTTAGTTGGTTTTGGTTCTGAAGAAGCAGGATTAAGAGGATCTAAATTTTGGGTTAAAAGGCATAAGACTGAACTCGAGAAGAAACCATTTTTCTTCTTAAACTTTGATGGTATAGCAAAAAGTGATGATATACATGTCATTCACAAAGAAAAAACATTGAGAGCAAAGTATAATCCTAACACTGTAAAATTAGTTGTCCAATCAGCGAAAAATGTAGGTATTGAATTACCATATCGTGAATTACCCTTTGGTGCAACAGATGGAAGTGCATTAATTCAAGGAGGATTTTCTAACGGAGCATCTCTAGAAGCAATGGATATTGATAAACCAGAAGTAAAACGATGGTATCACACAATAAATGATACAGCAGATGTTGTTGAACCTGAAGCACTTGAATTAGCTCGCAAACTAGCAATA
This sequence comes from Candidatus Heimdallarchaeota archaeon, assembly GCA_030602675.1. GTDB lineage: Archaea > Asgardarchaeota > Heimdallarchaeia > JABLTI01 > JABLTI01 > JABLTI01. The sequence goes on from JAUVZH010000261.1 coordinate 2,495, forward strand.
GAATTCATCACTTTAGTCGAAAATAAGAAATGAATGAAAGAGAAATTTATGGTTTATTTTTCTTTCTTATTTATTTTGTAAGTAATGTAGAATTCCTTTATCTTATTTGTTAGATAGATAATTTCATCTTTGCTCATATTAACAATACATGGTAAATATGCTATCCCATTATTGAACTTCTTATACCTTGAGTCACTAACATATGAATGGTTGAATAATTTATAAGTGGGATTTGGCAAACCAGACATATTATTATCATTTAGAAATTCTAAAAATTCATCCACTAGCTGTTCATTTACTAAAATTGTATTATATGGTGTTAGAGAAGTATTGCCTTTATACCATGGGAACATCTCTAAAACTATCTTTGGTGATAAATTTTCAATAAAGAACTCGTACTTTTTAGTATACAGTTGCTCTGCATGTTTATGTTTGTTAAAGTTCTCAAACATAGACTTTAGCAATCCTTGCGATGGTTTGATCATATAACCACCACGGGCAAAACCAGGATTACCTTTTCTATATGATTTAGTTATATTCAGAATGCTTATTTTACTATTGAAATAATTTAGCAGTTTTAGTATACAAAAAAATGTGAATACAAAAGGTCGGCTATTATAAAGTAAATATGTCGGTATTTTCTTCAGTAAATCTTTAAACCTTCTACTTGATTCCTCTCTGGGATATTTGTTAATAATATCTTTAAAATCTTCAATCAATTTGCTGTGTCTATTATCAACAAACATAAAACCTCCACCCAGAGCAATTGGTCTTTTATCCATAGCCATTGAATAAAGAGAAAGATCTACTAGTTTATTACTAAACTTTATATCAATTGATCCTCCTTGAACCCGATCCTCTATAATTAGACAATTATGTTTTTCTTTAAACTTTGAGAATTTAGAGAGATCCATATCTTGGCCAAATAAATGTGTAATAACAACTAAATCACATTTGTCAATCTCAGGAAGTTTATCAATTTCATTGTAATTTTTATTTAGTTCAATAATGTGAATATTTTCGGGTTTAACATATTTTTCAATTATATTTCGGAATGATGTATGGTGTATTGGTGTAGTAGCAACTACTAAATCATTTCTACTAAAATACTCCATAATCATCTCAAATAAAGACCTACATGAATAACCGATTATTGCAGTAAAATTGTCATAGTTTATCCAATGATTATATTTTTCTCTTGTAAGAAGATTTGAAAAGTGCCTGACAAACTCATGAGAACTTAGAGGTAGATAATCAGGTGTAGCTTTGACAACATACTTCGACATAATATATATCGAGTCCTATTTTACTTATAAATAATAGTTTCTCTTTTTTACGATGCTTAATTATTCAATAAAATCCCATAAAAAATCGCAGTTTATTTTTTTATCCCAATTTATTAAGTAATTTCTCAAATAATTTTAAATCTGAATCAGCTAACTCATAATTTTCCTTCATTCTTATTAGCTCAGTAAAACCCTCGCCTTTACCATCTTCAATTAATGCTAAGGAATAAGCTATTGTGAATTTCTTCTCATGATATGCAGCTTTATTCAAAGCGTTTGTAAGTGGTTCTATAGCTCTTTTGTCGCCAATCTCACCTAATGACCAAGCTGCTAAATTACTGATTTGAGTAATTTCTATATCTTCAGGCTTTAATAAAAATTCTATAATCTTAGGAACAGCTTCTTTTGCTTTTTCTCCAATTAACCCTAACGACCACATAGAAACTTGACGAACCATATTTGAACTATCATCTAATGCTTTTATGAGATGAGGAACTGCTTCTTCAGCTTTCAGCTGCCCCAATGCTTCAGCTGCCCCTACTCGAACTTCAGATTCAATGTCATTTCTTAGGAAATCAATGATAGTTGGTATTTTTTTATTAACGTTGAGCTCACCTAAAGCTAAGATTGATAATTTCCTGACAGCCCAATCATCATCTTGCATGGTATTAATTAAATCAGGGATAGCTACTTCAACTTCTTTATTTTTATCTTCAGCAAGAACTTTTAAGTTCCACGCAGCTTCTTGTCTCGTTTCCAAATCATTGGATTTTAACTTTTCAATTAAATTGTTAACTTTCTCATCTAAATTGCTATCCGCTTCGTTTTCTACCATTATAGTTCACATCCCTGTAAACGATAAATTTCATCTTGAAAATGTAGGTATAGTCACAATTAAAAAAAATTCTGTTAGGTCAATCTATTATGAATCTAAGAAAATACATTGGAATTTTCTTCTGTAAATCTTTAAACCTTCAACTTGATTTTTCTCTTGGTAATTACTAATAATATCTTTAATATCATCAATGAGTCCATGATTATTTTCAT
>JAUVZH010000335.1 GCA_030602675.1 Candidatus Heimdallarchaeota archaeon
ATCTTAGTTGCGAAATTGACTACGTAAGGATGAATTAAATGACTGAAGAGAATCCAGAGAATCAACCTGAAAAGCAAAGTAATGCTTCTAAAGAGGAGGAAATTCATCCAGAGCAAATTGAAAATCAAGTAGAGGATATAGAGGAGAAAAAAATATCAGGATTTGTCAAAAAAAATTGGTTGAGTACAAAGAGAGGTATAAGAAATAGTTGGACTAATTTCGTTGATGATGTTAAACATCCTAGAAAGACAATGTCTGATTTGATTAAGTCTAAAAGCTTCATAACAAATTCTTTAGCTATTGTTGTAGGTGTTATTGGTGCATTAACAGCTTGGGGTTTCGAATGGCTTTATGTTGGAGCTGATTTTCTCTTTATGGAGAGATTATTTCCACAAATGCTGGATAGCTTTCAATCTTGGAAATTCCTAGCAATAATTATCACACCAATTATTGCTTCAATGATTACTACACCAATTATTTGGGGATATGATCTTGACTCTCAAGGTTCTGGTATTCCAAATGTTATGGAATCCATTGCTTTAAGAGATGGGTTTATGCGTCGACGAACACCTGTAATTAAAATGTTTACTTAAGTAATTAGTTCTGGAGGTGGGCTGAGTGTTGGTAGAGAAGGACCTATTACCCAAGTTGGTGCAGGATTTAGTTCTGCGATTGCAAGACTTGTCGGGTTGCATGGTAGAAACATGCGTATTGTTGTAATTAGTGGGTTATCAGCAGCTATAGCAGCAACATTTAATTCACCAATTGGCGGAGCATTATTTGGAATAGAAATTCTTCTAGTATCATTGGTTGCAGATGAGATTGTTCCTATAGTTATAGCATCATTAACATCATCTAGTATTAGTGCTATAATTGATATTGCTAGACTATCACCAAATAGTACAGGCATACCAGAACCTTCATTCAAAATAGAATTGTTAAGAGAAATAGATTGGAATTCTTTCATTTTTGATTTACATTGGTTTATTTTGTTTGGAATATTTGCAGGTTTGATTGGAGTATTTTACACGAAAATATTCCATTTCACTAAAGGAATTTTTGCTCGGATAAAAATATCAAAATTATATATTCCAGTTTTCGGTGCTTTATGTGTTGGTTTAACTGGTTTGATTAGTCCAAAAAATGCGAAAGGAATTCCATTGATTTTTGGGGCAGGCTATACAACAATCACAAACATCTTGGAAAATGATGTAACTGAATTACAAACGCAAAATCCCCTGAATTCATTAATATCATTTCTAATAATTTTATTGTTATTAAAAATCTTGATAACATCCTTTTCAGTTGGTTCAAATAATCCTGGAGGAATTTTTGCTCCAGCATTATTCATAGGTGCATGTTCGGGAAATTTCTTTGCGACTGTGATTAATACTGGTAGTAACATAGATGTCGATGTATCTGTATTCGCATTAGTAGGTTTGGCATCAGTTTTTGCCGGAGCAACAAGGGCACCACTAACAATGATTTTTATGGGCGCAGAAATGACAGGCAATATTAAACTAATGATTCCGTTAATGCTTACTTGTAGCATAAGCTATCTTGTTTGCAAGAGTTTTTTGAAAGAATCAATTTATACACAATCACTTGCAGATAAGGGGTTAAACATTAAGTTAGGCGGACACATAACAATTCTCTCACAAACGAAAGTCCGAGATATAATGACAAAAGATGTAAGTTATATATGCGAAACAGCGAAAATTGATGATGCAATTGAAATGGTTAAAATAAAAGGACATTTTGGTCTTCCAATCGTTAAAAACGATATGAAATTAGTAGGTATGATAAGTTTATCTGACATTCGAATGGCGCAATTAAAAAATCATACAGATGAAACAGTAATGAAATATGTTGAACCAAATTATGTTATTCTTACTGAAGACCAATCAGCAGATGAAGCATTAGAAATATTGACACGTCATAGCTATCAAAGAGCACCTGTTGTCAATTCAAAGGAAGAAATGAAACTCATAGGTATTTTGTCTAAAACTGATATATTAAGATCATTTGAAATAGGTAAGATGATAAAAGGAAATTATCGATGGAAATAACAGAATGCACCAATCATAAGAATTTCATTAGTATAACTATATTTATTGTGTGAGACCATTACTTATATTAATAATTAATTTTCAGTAGAGTTATTATTTCAAAAAAAAGAAGTGATGGTAATGCAAATTCTAAATTTAAAAGCAGATATGAGGAATATCGATGTTCGTTTTCGAGTGATAACCAAAGGAGAGATTCGTGAAATTATCTCTGGAGATGGAAGAGAATTAAGATTATCTGAAGTAGAGGTTGGAGATGAAACTGGGAGAATTTATCTAACATTATGGGATCAAAGTATAGATTTGATTAATGACGGAGATATAGGTGAGGTTAGGAATGGGTTTATCAAAGTTATTCGTAGTGAGTTGAGGTTAAATGTTGGAAAATATGGTGAATTGGTAAAAATTGAAGACGATGAGGAATTTTCAGAAATAGAGAAAATACCAAATAATTTCCCAAAACCACCTGATGACTATAAATCACCTTTCAAAAGAAAATACAGAAAGAGATAGATCTAATTTTTTCTTCCTTTTTACATTTCTCTTATAGAATATCTCAAGATTGCAACTAGTCCACCAAATGATTTGTAAAGAATCATACCTTCTTCCGTATATGTGCTAATAATTTCAATTTCAGCACCGACTTCAACAGCTCGTTTTCCTAACTCTTCAACAAAATCGATTGTATCCTCAATTGATAATTTTGAGCTACCACATTCAGGACAATTGCTTTTTAGTATCTCTTCTTCAAATTCAACGAAATCTTTTGCTTTAACTGCTTCTTGTTTCGTGTAGTTACATTGTGGGCAAAGAACCTTTGTTTGAAATACATCCAATTCTTCACTTATGAGTAATGTCTTTATTGCTCCCAGTTCGATAGCCTTCATAACTTCCTTATGACCATAGGCTACATGTCCAGTATCTTTTCCTAATTCTCTAAGAAAAATCTGAACTAATTGTTTTTCTTTCAAGTAGCGAACATCTTTCAATAGTTCAGAAGATTTCTCCATTAATTCTCTAATTCCTTGCTCTCCAGTATAACCAGTGTCGACAGTTCCTAGAATTTTATCTGTTAAACGAAAATCTAGGAAATTTCCTCTGACAAAATTTTCTTTAGCTAAAGATGGACCACCTACGACTATTCCTTTCAAATCAGGTACTTCTAAGAAGAGTTTACTTGCTACTTCACCAGCTCTTCTAAGATGATCTTTTGCAAGAATTTCAGTACCTCTTTGTATACGCCTTTGTGATTGTCCACCCTTGCCATGCTTACCAGGAACAAATGAATGAAGATTTCTCAAAAAAGTCATGTGATTACCTCTAAGTAAAGCATAGGCAGCAGATTCTCTGTCTACAACCATAAGACCAAATTGCTCTTTTTCCTCGAGTTGTTCCCTTAAATGCTCTGTATGGAATCTTGAATCACATACATACATCTTTCTGGTTATTGGTTCAACAGGAGTTATTGGAATGTATTCAACTTTACCGCTTTGAGTCATACCACAAAAAATGACTAAACCGTTATTAGGTAGATCTCTTATTTGCCTTAGTCTAGTAAGAATGCTGGATAAAGCAGCAGTCACAGCTTTGCCTGTTTGTTTGCTTTTAATATTAGCAGCAGTACCTCTTTCATCAACTAACTGTTGAGTTACATCAGGAATTGATGTGCCGTTTGGCATATAGAGTGTTACTAAACAAGTAGCACCATTGAATGATTTCTTTCTCTCGAGTCGCTCGATATATTGTTTTATCTTATAGGTTTCAAACGACGAGGCTGCTTTCGACATAATAATTATCTCCAAATTTGATTTAGTTCTAATATTATCTCTGGAATCTAATTTCATTATTCTTG
>JAUVZH010000082.1 GCA_030602675.1 Candidatus Heimdallarchaeota archaeon
GAAACATTCAAATATCACTTCCGTTTATTTTAATACACAGCATTTATTACTTTGAAGATTGCTCTCAAGAATTCTAACTTTTTCGAGAGAAGATTTCCAGTTAAGAAATTTGTTTGTTAAAGGTAAAAAATTAAAATAAGAGCATTCCTTCATAGCACATAATGCCCACGGGTTTCCCATAATACGCTGGAAATTTTGTTCCAGCACCAAATAATCGTCAAAACTAGCTAGATGTGAGTGAATTTGTTTGACTAAAGTTGATATTAAGGAATGGTTCAAAAAACCAACAACAATAAGGATAATAATCCTGATTGCTGTACAAGCATTCCTAGCTCTCTTCTTTGATGTATTTGGTTTGGGTGCAGGAAGTATTGGTACATTCACTTTTCTAGCATATGCTGATGCGTTTACTTTTGCTGGTACTTTTATCATTCTCCTATATCCTCCTCTTCTCTCTTCAGATGGAGGCATAGGTGTTTTAGTCAGTCGACTAGGAACGGGTTTGCATATTGGTTCTATTAAACCAAAATTATTCAAAAATACTCCTTACTATTATACTCTTATTTCTGCAGTTTTAACTTTAGGAGTTTTCAATGCTCTATGGATTGGTGGTGTTTCATATATAACTAACCTAGCAGTACTAGGAACTAAGCGAGTTCTAAATCCTGTGCCTTTTATAGTAATACCAGTCTTAACTTTAACATTTGCTTCATTGATTTCATCACAAATTGCTAGCTTAATGGCTTTCTTTATGTTCAAAAAAGGACTTAATCCTGACATTTGGGTTTATCCAACAATGTCTACTGTAAATAATATTTTAAGCACAGTCTTCTATGCAGTAATGATTTTTCTCTTAAAACCTGCAAACTGGTTTTCAGATAGTGGTGAATGGGTGAAAGTGACTAATGGAACTTACTTTGCTATTATTCCAGTCTTCTTGTACTTAGTATTTATCTCAGTAATTGTTGGCAGAAATGTAGGTAAGAAAGCTTATAGAAAAATTATCAAAGAAGCTGTTCCTGTTCAAACAGTCACTTTGACTATTAATTCACTAACTGGTGGAATCTTAAGCAGAGCAGATGTTGCTTTAACTAGTCTTCCTGGTTTGTTTTTAGTTTATCCTGCACTAATTGACACTCTAGGTGACGAAGTAACAATTATTGCGAACAAAACATCTACGAATCTTGCATTGGGTTCAATTGAACCTAAATTAAGTGCTATTAAAGATAAAGACTTGTGGACAAATCTAATTGGGGTCGGAATAGCTGGTTTGTTTTTGCATTTCATTTATGGCATATTTGGTTCGATAATTGTTGGTGATTTTCAGAAAATAGGATTAGTCCTTGGAATATCTTTAATGATAAACGTGTTTGGATTTCTAGTTGTACAATCTCTAGCTCTCATACTAATAATTTTTGGTTTTAAGAAAGGTCTTGATCCAGATAATTTCGCAGTTCCTATTATTGCATCACTTTCGAATCTTGTAACATCTGTCCTTATTTTGTTCTTTACAATTGCTTTTGCGTTTGCCATATAGCAAATTTGCCACTTTGCATATTTTTTTAATCAGTCAAAAGATATTATAACTACTCAATTACACAAACAATACACTTGACATATGAAAACCACTTAATCCTATAGGAGATATTCGCTATGAGTAAAATTACCCCAGATATGTTGAAATCAAAATTAGTCTTTGACTCAAATGGAATTAGAGCTGGTATAATTTCTGAAGTAATCAGAGAACGCTATAATAAATTTTCAGCTGATTTTATTGAGATAGAACTTGATAGGAGATTTAATATTGGTCCTAGAGTCAAAGTAAAAGTAAGAACTAGGGATGCTCAATTACAAACAGATGGGAATGTAAAGGTAAAACATTCAAAAGAGCAATTGAAAGTCATGTCTAAAGAACAAGAATTGCAAAGACATCCACCAACAGTTTAATTTCTACATCAATCTAATTTGAAGTTATCAGGTAAGTAACCTTTTAATTTTCTAACCATTTCAAATCTTGCTGTATATAATGCAAGCTCAGGATCATTAATTGCTTCTTCCAAAGTAATCCATTTATATTCACTATGTTCCCAGGAAATTTTCACATTACCACTTTTATAACGACACCAAAATACAATGAAAACCATTGGAAATTCTATACCACCTCGATAGAAAAATCCAGTATCTATCGGCATGATTACCTCTGCCTCTAATTCCACTTCTTCTTTAACTTCTCTAATGGCTCCAACCATGGGATTTTCATCTTCCTCTAAACGACCTGTAACAATTTCCCATATATTTGCTCCAACATCTTTATTTGGAGATCTTCTTAAAACGAGATATTTTCCTTCTTTTTCAATTAGTGCTCCCACACCAACGTAAAACTGCTTCATTTATTTCTTCTCCTGACTTCAATTTCATTTTGATACTGTATTCTTGGAAGATAGATTATTGTTGATTCTTTTTTTGCATTATTTTCATATTCCAGGATAAATAATCTTCTCTGTCTATTAAAAGACACTGATAGTATTTTTCTTGTTATATGTAAGGATCTAATAAACAATATAAGCCATAATCAATTGCTTTTTCAAGAACTTTCGTAGACACCTAAATATTCCTTATCATAAATCCATGGAATTTTATGCTCTATTGAAAACACCTCAATATTAATTTAGAATTAGACATCCTAAAAGGAAATATAAAGTAATAATCAAGATGATATTCAGAAAGCTAGAGGAATATACAATTGAATAATACTTTCAAAGTAGTAGATAATAGGATTATTCTTGGACGATTCGGATATTCAAGAAAAAAGCAAAGTGTTAGAAGAACAGAGCTTACAGAGAAATTTGGTAAGGAAAACTGGGAAATTTCTCACTTATATGACAACAAACTTCTATCTCGAGAAGAAACTCTAGAGCATATTGAAAATAGTTATGTTGAATACTTTAAGAATAACAAAGAGATTCTTGAGTGGTTAGTAACCTATGCTTCTAATGTTTATGACTCTAACCCTTCTAATGTAGATTCAGGTTTAGATTATACTATTCAAGAAACTCAAGCTGTTCATTTGTATGATATTGCAATCCGCAGAGCATTAATGAAATTGGATAAAGTATTCAAAGGCAAACAATTGTTGGAAATTAGAGGGGAGGATAGTGAAGGGTTCATACTTTCTGCTGGGCAAGTACCTTTCTACAGACCTAAGATGATTCTTAAACCTCAATTAAAGGGTTGGTGGAATAAGGACAGTATTGAATCTTATTGGCAAAGCAATAAGATTTTAGTAGTAAATTTCTCTCAACTAGAAAGAATGTCTAAACAGATGATTGGTGTAATTTTAAGAAAGGATTTACGTTTAGGTAAAGGTAAATTTAGTGCACAAACAGCACATGCAATTGTAAGTTTACTTCCTGAGAGAGGTAAAAGATGGAATTTTGAACAAAGGCCAATTGAGATATGGACAGTTAAAAATGAAATGAATTTGCTAAGTATCTATCGTCAAGCTCAAAAATTGAAGATAAACTGTTCTCTAATAAGAGATGCTGGAAAAACTCAAATTGCTCCTGGAACAAAAACAGCTGTTGGTTTGGGTCCCATTAATGAAGCTATATTCGAGAAGATTGTTAGCCGTTTTGATGCCTCCCCCTCAGAGACTAATAAAAAAGATTATCGATCATTTAAGCACATAGCTTTGACTAACATCTGATGTCGAAATTACCCATACTTGAGCAAAAACCATTCTCTTAATAGTCAATTGAACAAAAATCTTTTGAATGCCATTTTAATCATGATGAATCAAAAAATATCACAGTGAAGACTGTCAAAAAAAATCCGGTAGGATATAGAAAAATGGTTAAAGTAAAGAAGGGTGACTTCCTTAAAATATCGTTTACATTGAAGGTAAAAGGCACTGACCAAGTTATTGAAACAACAACCGAAAATGTTGCTAAAAAGTTTGGTATCTTTGATGAAAAGAATAATTATGGACTTCGTTTAATGATCGTTGGTAATGAAGAAATGTATCTTCAAAAACTTAATGAAGCTGTTATTGGAAAAGAAATTGGAACCAAATTCAAAGTTTCAATTCCCCCAGAAGATACTTTTGGTCATAGAGATTCAACAAAAATCAAGCTGCTAGGAAGAAAAGAACTTGTAGCAAAAAATATTATCCCTGAAGTTGGCAAGCAAATTACTTGGGGTAATCAAAACGGTGTCATACGATCTACGGTAGGAGGAAGGGTTCGAGTAGATTTCAACCATCCACTTGTTGGTCAAACTATTGTGTATGATATTAAAATCAATGAGAAAATTTCAGGTTCAAAGAAAAAGCTAGAAGCACTTATTGATTATCGTTTACCTGGAATCGATTTGAGTACATTTACTATTAAGGATGAAAAAATCAAAGTTTCTATTTCAATACCTGAGGAAATAATAACTAAAGATCCTTATATTCAATTTAGAAAACTACGAATTGCTAGTGACATTAACAAAAACTTTCCTGATTGTAAAGAAGTTGTTTTCATAGATTCATTTACTTTCAAGGATTAATATTCCTTTATTCATTCTTTTTCACTTTCCTTTTCTAAGATACCATCCCAAATCTATTATGTTTTTTATTACATTCTTTTCCGAAAATTCAAGTTTTGTTAAAAGAGATTTATCCACCAGCAATTGACCAATTCCTAAGTAATCATTATTTTTGCTAAAAACCAAGAATTTATCTTTTTCTTCAATTGATTCATGAATCTTATGAATTGATTTTCCTAATATATTTCTTTTATATAGAAATAGTTGCTCAGCTTCCTTATTCACAACGACTTTTTTATTTGTGTATTTTGAGATAAAACTACCCCCACTTAATGAAAGAAGGAACTTTCCTTCTTTTATTTCACCAATCCCAAGTCCAGTACTATATGGAGTTATTTGCGAATATTTACTTAATGATTCTATAACCTCATCAGTAGCAACAAAAACCTCCTTCCAATTTCCTTCCCCTATTATGAACTTGAAATTTTCAATTAATGTAGTATCAGTTAGCCAATAATCCAATGATTCTTTGAAAATAGATTCCTCTTCTTTTGTCAATTCTCTAAATTCGATTACCATTAAGAAACCTCCTTTAGAAGTTTTATCTTGCAAACAAAGAATCCCTCAGTATTATCTCTGTGCGGATACAATCTTTTCGCTTTTTTTAAATCCGGATTATATTGTTTATCAAATGCTGCAGTTAATCCAGGACTAAAATCATTGAGTGTAATATTTTCTATTTTTATTGGAAAATTAGCTAATCCCCAATCTATTACTTCTTCATTTTCTTCGGGAGATGTAGAGCATGTGGAATAAATTAGTATACCATCCTTTTTCAAAGATTTTATGCCCGTAGAAAAAAGTTCCTTTTGTAACTCACTCATTCGTTTTATATCTTCAAAATTTCGTGATTTCCGTCTTGATGCATCTATAGCCATTAATCCCTCTCCTGAACATGGTGCATCCAATAATATTTTATCAACTTTAATATCATAATTAGAGAACTTTCTCGCATCCATTCTTATACAAACAGAATTTAAAACTCCACACCTTGCCAGATTCGATCTTAGAGATTTGATTCTCTCTCTGGATATATCTAAACAATACAGTAATCCTGTATTTCTCATGAGCTGGGCAATGTGTGTTGCTTTCCCTCCTGGAGCAGCAGCTAAATCCACTACTATTTCTCTCGGTTTCGGATCTAAAACTAATGTAGGAATCCAAGAGGCTATTGATTGTATGAAATAGTATCCTGACAGATACTCCGTTGTGGATCCTAGTGAAAAAGGTGCCTTTTCAATTATCAGACCATTATTATACCACTCAACATTCTCAAAGATGAATCCCTTATTTAGCATTCTTTCTACTAATTCATCTTTTAAAATTTTCAATTCATTAACTCGTATGGATTTTTTTGGTTTTTTTTCATATCCCTTAAGTAAAGCAGTGGTTTCCTTCAAGCCAAAAATCTGAACGTATCTTTCAATTGTTTCATGTAGATAGCCATATTTTTCAGCCAAGTCTTTTGTTTCTCTAGTGTCCATTCCCACACAGCCAATATATGATGTCATTTCTTTTGGATAACTTTTAATTCTTTATTATTTATCTAGTTTCTTAATCTTCAAACATAGCTAGTTTCTAAATATGGTTAGTGGTGTAAAAATGTCGGATGATTTGGATCAATTTGAATTTATTAAAAAACGAATAGATTTGTTTCTTGAAGAAAGAAATTGGAAAAAATATCATACACCAAAAAATCTTGCAATGTCAATTACTATTGAATCTTCTGAATTAATGGAACTGTTCCAATGGGAAGATCCTCCTGTGGAAGAAGTAATATCAAATCTGAACCTTTTCGAAAAAACCAAAGATGAACTCGCAGACATCATAATTTACTCTATTAGCTTAGCTAGGAGCTTAAATATCGATTTATTTGAGTGTATTATTGAGAAAATCGATAAGAATACTCAGCGTTTTCCTACAATTAACAAAAAGACGACTAAACTATAGAAAAAACACTAGCTTAAACTATTCTATGACAAAATGTAAATATACTAATATTAAAAAAGTACTTTTCTCATATATTACTGTACGAATTATTTTAAATGTCAAAAACACAATAAATAATAATGACATAGTAAATATTTTCGATAGGAAATAGACCTCAGTTAGGCATATAACAAAGGTCTTATAAGAAAGTAAAAGATAAATCTTTGATGAAGAAATCGCTTTCAGATAGCATTATCAATTGAAAAATCGGAGAATTTAACATATAGAAAAATGAAGTAAATCAATGTAGAAGGGGCAAAAGCAATGAGTATGCATATTAACTTCCGTTTTAGTGATTACATGGAATTTATTCCAGGACTGAGTGGAGCAACCACTACGCTAATAATGGCTTCTATCGGTTGGATACTAGTCCTAATTTTTATTATGCTTATTATGAGATATAACTATAAGAAGAAGAAAAGTGTAGATGTTTCAGCACTAGCTGCTTTGGCATCCTCTGAACCAATATCAGATGATACAACAGCATCCGCTGACCCAAAAGAAGTTATGTCTATTTTATCAATTGAGCGTGTTGCTGCAAGTACAGCTCTCTCAGCTGTAAAAGATGCAAGAAAAAGCAAGCGAATAAGTTCACGAGTAAGCGATTCTCTTACAAATAGATACAAAGCAAGAATAGCTAAAATCGATACTGATCTAAAACGCAGATCAGGAGCGCAAGAATATCAATCCCTTGCTGAGAGTCTAGAACAAAGTAGAGATAGAATTAGAGGAGAAGTTATGCCCGGTTCTACACCTCCTCCAACTTCTGGTACTCCCGGTATTCCACCAAGCGCCCCACCTGTTCCAGGTAGTGGTCCACCAAGTGCTCCAATATCTGGACCTCCAAAAGTTCCAACATTGCCTTCATCAGGTCCTCCAAGTACTGGAACTCCACCATCAAAGCCAACCTCACCAATTCCAACACCACCAAAGATTCCAGCAGTCGGTCCTTCTTCTGCAAGACCAACTACAGTAGTTCCACCTAGTGTAGCACCTCCAACAATATCTTCTCCACCAATGCCACCAAGAGCTCCAACGCAATCACCATTAGCAGCACCAACAACTTCTCAAATGGCTCCTCCACCTGTTCCCACAAGCGCATCACCAGCTCCTACCGCACCTGTTGCTGAAGGTGAAGGACAAAGTATTAGCGGTTTAAGAATGGAAATGTTAAGAGAATTAGCTCGTTTGAAGAAGTTCATGAGTGAAGAAACCCGGGATTAACCCGATAATTTTGTATTGATTGATAGAGGGAAAAATTCCCTCCTCCTTAATTTTAACTTTTCATTAAATTTTGCTAAATTAGTTCATAAAAGTATAATTTAAAACGTTTAGTTCTATAATTACCATGTAGAAGTATGCTGTGTAGAAATCCGGAATTGATTTTATGTCTGCAATTAAAACCCTCATAAATAAACAAAATAGAAAGGTCTCAATTGCAATTATAGGATTAACCAATTCTGGAAAGAGTGAGTTAGTTAAACGAATTTTACAATCAGATGAACACATACTAGCTTCAGTTGGTAATACTTCTGAATTTGAATTTCAAATGTTTGGTAATTTAACTCTTTTAACTTGGGATTTAAAGAACAGCATTCCTGCCAACAAAGCATTATGGAAACGTTCCATTTTGGGTGCTGATGCACTTTTCTTTGTTGTGGATACCACAGATAGAGAAAGTTTTGATTTAAATAGAAAATTGCTCCTAGAACTTATCTATGAGAACTTCCCAATTAGATTATTAGTATTGGGATCTAAATCTGACTTGCCAAGCTCTGCTTCAGTTGGGGAACTAATAAATTCCTTAAGATTGATGGAACTGGATAGTACAAAATGCAAATGTGACCTCTTTAAATACTCTTCAAAAACTGGTGAAGGATTATATGCTATAGAGGAGTGGTTAAACAAAGTGTTGTTTAAGCAGAGAGAACGTATTATCAATTATGTTAAAATTGCTGCTTGCATGGCTTTTTTTGAAGAAAGCAACACACAAATGGAAGCGATTTTAGATGATACTCCAAATATCTCTCTTCTAACCACAATGCGGGAAGTAAAACGTAAAATAGCAATTTTTTCAAGAACAATGCGTTATCATGACGTGGGAGAAGAGGTAATCGAAATAGCAAGCTATAAGGCAATTATTCTTAAATTCCATACAAAAATTGTTGCATTAATTGTTGGTTCAAACGACTCTATTCCAAGAGCTATTGAAATCGCTAAGAATATTCACAAAGTAATACAACCGTATAATGATCAAGCAGTAAAACTCCATAAAATTATTAGTGATTTATACCCATTAGACACCGCATGAGCAGCAAATCCATCAAAAATATACCTTACATACCTTACATTCATTACATTCTTTACATAAATT
>JAUVZH010000436.1 GCA_030602675.1 Candidatus Heimdallarchaeota archaeon
AAATATCATTAAATCTTGCTGGGATAATATAATGATAAAAATTCTTTTAACAATATTGACTCTTTGGAATGATTTTAAAATAGTTATCAATAAAGAGATATTAATTTAGAAGATAGATTTCAAAATGGAAACACTACTATAACTTAAGAAATCAGACATTGGTTAAAATGAATAAATTAAATAAAAATTCAGCGACAATTGTACCATTTACTGGGAATAATCATTACATTAAGAGGAGAAATGGTTATACAAAAAGTGAAATTTGGATAATTTCTCTAACAATTCTGATTACTCTTCTTGGGTTTTTATTAAGAACAATCCGAATGTTTCGAGAAGGAATGCCAATTGCTTTCGATGGATGGTTATTTCAA
The DNA here is from genome assembly GCA_030602675.1 of Candidatus Heimdallarchaeota archaeon. Lineage (GTDB taxonomy): Archaea > Asgardarchaeota > Heimdallarchaeia > JABLTI01 > JABLTI01 > JABLTI01. The sequence goes on from JAUVZH010000436.1 coordinate 372, forward strand.
AAAAAAGCAAAAATGGTTTTTTTTGATGGATGGTTTGATTTATCGGAAATTACTCGAAGCCCACCTGGAATATATTTACTTCTTGTTATAACTGAACACCTTTTAGGATTACCAGGAGAACCGATTATGTGGTCAATCTTTATATTACCACAGATAATCGCTTCACTTCAGCTAGTAATTTTTTTCGTATTAGCTCGAAGATTAACCCATTCAAGAGTAAATGGATTACTAACAATGTTTTTCATGTCCATCCTAGGATTAATTGTTTATAGAAATCAGAATGTAGCACCAGAGACAATTGTTCTAGGACTTGTTCCATATATTGTATACTTCATTTATCGATACCTTGAGACTAACGATTATCGTTTTATAACATCAGCTATATTGATAGCAGCTGGTATAACATTAACTCATCACTTGTCTACACTTTTTGTTTTAATAATTTGGCATGTTTTATTGCCTTATGACATTTTATATAGAAAAATAAAGAAAATCAAAATTTCATTAAAAACAATTATTATCAATATAGTTATCATAACACTGATTGATATTTGTATTTATTTCTTCTGGGTTCGTGTTTTAAAAAACTATCCAATTGGATTTATGAATGACACTGTTTCATCATTCTTTGATACACTAAATGCTACTGTTGCAACAATTCTAATGATATTAGGTATAATCATACTTAATACAATTACATTCCTATATTTGTGGTTCAATATTGATAACAATAAAGCTAAAATTGCTATAGTTTCACTAGCAAGTCTTGGTTGTGTCTTAATTTTCATTCTAGCGGTATTTTTCGGAGGTACAACTCCTGAAACTAGTATCTGGACTGCAATATTAGCTGGAACACCAATACTTGTTTTACCACCTTTAGGTTCACTTGGTTTAGTTTCTTTACCTAATTCAAATAACCTTCAAACTCGCACTATTAGAGCATGGTTGTTTGGTTTGTTTGGCATTCTTAGTGTAGTAGCAATTATTCCATCAATGTCTAGTATTTTGGGAAGACTTGCATTATATATTATACCTATAGGTGTAATATTAGCAACAATAGCAATTTCAAAAATTGTTGTTTCTATAAATACCAGAAAGCTAAAAGCTTTGGCTTTAATTGGTTTAGCAGGCTCGATGGCATTAACTATGACTTATGCTTACCCAAAACCAGAAAATAATTGGGGACAACAGGAGATTTATTGGAATGCTGAATTTAAAACAGTTGACTTTATTACATTGTATGTTTATGCTCCCAACAACACTGTCTTTAATTCCAGTTGTCCTATTACCATTGATGCTGATTTAAGACTATCATTAATTATAGAAGGCTATGGAGGTTTAGATGCAACATATGGTTATAATAGAACTAGCTGGTTAACTAAATTGCTATTTCTTGAAAATGAATCATTAATAGCATTTGTAAATAGCTCAAAACCAACAGCAATAAACAAAAAAATTGATTATATATTTATAAGCATAGTAATGATGGAGGATGGATATATTACTGATTGGGCAAATTATGGTACAGTTAAAGATAATTGGATCATGAAATTTCCAGACATTAGCGATATAATACCTTTGAACCCTTATCTTCATCGAATTTATAATAATGGCATTACATACTTACTATATCAATCTTAACAACTAGCAAAGGCGATATCATTTTTATCAAGTTTTATTAGTATCTGCAACAAATCCCAGAAGTGTAGTTTGTATTCCGATAATAATAAATGAAGTAATAATTACAATCAACCAGAGATAATCTTGGATACCCGTAGTTAATTCTTTGTATAACCAGTATGCACCAAATGGCAAACTGCAGAACATCATGAATCCACCAATTAAACCAAAGAACTTCATTGGATAATAATCTCTGTAAACTCTAATAATGGTTCTCCATGCTTTAATTGCATAGTTCAACGGACCTCTCATTAAACGACTTTTACCATCTTTTCTTTTTGCAAAATAAATAGGTATTTCATTAACTCGGTATTTTTCTTTCACACACCTAATAACTTGTTCTTGAGTGTAAGTATATTTAGATACTATTGGTATTTTTTCTGCAACTTCTCTAGTGAATGCTCTAAAACCAGTTTGTCCATCAGTTATTGTCATTTTAGTCAATTTTGAAAGGACATAGGAAAAAGCTTTATTGCCAAATCTCTTAAAACGAGGCATATATTCAATTTCACCTAAGAATCTACTTCCTAATACAAGATCATATCCATTTTCGACTTCAGAAATTAAAAATGGTATTTCACTGGGTAAATATTGCCCATCTGCATCTGTATGAACAATAATATCAGCTCCAAGATTCAAGCAAAGTCTCATTTCAGTTCTAAAAGTATCAGCTAATCCAAAATTCTTTAAATGAGAATAGACTACTGCACCAGCTTCTTTGGCAATTTCAACAGTTTTGTCATTACTCCCATCATTGACTACTAAAATTACATAATTATCGCAATATTCTGTTTTATTCATTACATCTT
>JAUVZH010000304.1 GCA_030602675.1 Candidatus Heimdallarchaeota archaeon
AATATTCAATACTTTATTTTTTAATAGGAAAGACTAAAACACTACGATACTTCTAGAATTACTGATGATAAATTCCCCTCAAAATAATCTATGTATAGAAACAAATTCGGATTGAGTAAAATGAACATATTCTCTAAGGTAGCACATAATTATGATAAAATCGTCGGAACATTTGATCTTAACAGCATAATAGAGTACATGCCACTTGATGACAAAACATTATTGGTTGATCTAGGAGGAGGAACTGGTAGAGTAGCAAAAGATCTTCAAAATTATGTTAATGATTGTCTTGTTTTTGATTTATCTTATGAAATGCTACAACAAGCTAAACCTAAATCAAATGCGTTTATTTTACTTCAAGGAAGTAGTGATGAATTGCCAATAAAATCAAATTCTATAAATCAAATTTTCTTGAATGATTCATTGCATCATATTAGAAAATATAAAGAAACTTTAGATGAATGTTATAGGTCTTTGAAACCAAATGGCAAATTAATCATTCGCGAATTTGATAAAAGATACTTTGGAAATATTTTCTTAAGAATTTTTGAGTTCATCATTGGTTTTAAAAGTAAATTCTTTACTGTTAAAGAGCTTTCAACTTTGTGTCAAGATATTGGTTTTTCAGTTTCAGTTAGTAAACCAAATAAAAGCACCTTTATCTTAGTTGCAGAAAAGAAAGCATAGAATTTCTCATCTTTAAATTTCAGTGTGTTTTAATGATTTCATAAAATAAATCATCCTCAATATTACCACCTGAGATTATACAAACAATTTTCTTTCCAACAAATTTTTCTGTTGTTTCAATTAATGGAGCAATTGCTGCAGCTGCTGAACCTTCTGTTATGAGCTTCTCCTTTCTCCAGAGTAATGCTAATGCATCTTTTATTGTTTCTTCTTCAACTACCACAATTTCATCTACAAATTCCTTTATAATATCAAAAGTCATTGATTCCTTCTCAATTCCCCCATACATACCATCAGCAATTGATTCTTTCATATCAACATCAACTATTTTACCGGCTTTAAGTGATTCATACATAGCAGGACAAGCAGCAGTTTGTATGCCTGTTATCCGTTTTTTCTTATCACTATTTTTTATAGCTATAGCTATTCCTGAAATTAATCCTCCCCCACCGACAGGAACAAGTACTTCATCAACTTTAGGTAATTCATCAAGTATTTCTAATCCGATTGTACCTTGACCAGCAATAATCCATTTGTCATTATACGCTGAAACGTAGGTTCTACCTTCTGAGTAAGCCAAAAGTAAAGCTTCATTTTCAGCTTCATCATAATTTTCTCCATGAAGAACAAGTTCAACATCAAATTTCTTAATTTTATCAAGTTTAATTTTTGGAGTAGTTTTTGGTACAATTATCTTTGCAGATATATTTAGCTCTTTAGCACTAATTGCAATTGCTTGTGCATGATTCCCAGAAGAAGCAGTTATGATCCCTTTTATAGACTCTTCTTTCGTTAAATTCAGTAATTTGTTAAAAGCTCCTCTAATTTTGAAAGAATTAGTTAATTGTTTATTTTCTAATTTAAGGTAAATCTCACTGTTAAATAATGTACTAAAAAACTCTGATTTAATTAGTGGAGTTTTCTTGATATAAGGATCTATTAATTCTTTGGCTCGAACAATTTCTTTGATATCTATCATCATCAAATAATATTAAGTGCTGGTAGATTTAAGCTTTACACAAAAAACGATGAAAGTTTAAAAATTTAGATGAGAATATAATATTGAATAAAATGAAAATTAACGAAAAGATTGGCTGCAAAGATTTTCCCTGTGAAGATCTAAATAAAAGTGGCTATCTTATTCCCAATGTATCCATTAATCCTGAGAAAATTAAGATATTAATGATTGCTGAAGCTATGCCTGAAAACCCTGATGATTATTTTTATTCCAAGAAAGATCCTGTTTTTATGGAAACAACTTTACAAGCATTTAGAGATGCAAATCTAGAAGTTAATACAATTGATGATATTGTGGATCTAGGGTTTTACCTAACAACTGCTGTGAAATGTGCAAAAATAGGGTATTCTGTACCAACTAATGCAATCAAGAATTGTTCTTTTATTCTCGAGAATGAAATTAATCTTTTTCCGAATTATAAGGTAATAATGCTTATGGGTGATGTAGCAATAAAAGCAATGAACTATATAGCTAGAAGAAATTCTGGAAGACGAGCAATTCCCAGTGGTTCAACATACAAGATTAGAAAGTATGATTTTTATTATAACAACATTCGATTGTTCCCTTCCTATCTTATGACGGGTAAAAATTATCTTATCGAAAAATCAAAAAGAAGAATGATAGCTGAAGATATTACAAATGCTATGGATCACATTAAAAAAATAACATCTTAATTATCCAACACTTTGATATATTAGAAACAGTGAATAACATTAAAAAAGGGTAGTAAACAAATTTCAAACGAGGAAAAATATTATGACAAAATATGTTTGTCACCGTTGTGGTAAAACAATAAGTCCAGAACAATTAAACTTGATGCCTGGATCAAAATGTCCAGATTGTGGTCACAGGATATTACTAAAGACCAGACCACCAATTATCAAGAAACTAAAAGCAAGATAGTCAATCTTTTTTTATTTAAAGAAATTAGAATAAATGAGATTAGCTCTCATTTTCTTCTTTCAAAATTTTATCCATTTCTGTAAAGGAATATTCACCTGATAGTAATAAAACTAAAGCTTCTGTTAATTCATCTAATTGAATTCTTACTTGTTCCATTGAATCTCTGTCTCTTATAGTAACCGTTTCATCTTGCAAAGTGTCATAATCAATAGTTACACAATAGGGTGTTCCTATTTCATCAGAACGAGCATAACGCTTTCCTATTTTTCCACTAGTATCAAAGATAACTTCTAATCCATCAGCTTTCAGATCATTAAATATCTCATGAGCTTTCTCTTCTAAGCCATCCTTTTTCATTAATGGACAAACCTGAACATCATAAGGTGAAATTGTGGATGGAAATTGAAACCACGTCCAATCTCTATCATCTGTTTCTCTATAGCAACTCTCGAGTATACAATACATTGTTCTACCAACACCAATAGATGGTTCTACAACATAAGGTATAACATTTCCAGCAGTGTGTTGAATTCCCATTTTTGTTTTGCTTGCTCTCTCATGACTTATTAGATCATGTTGTTGTCTGAAAGCATTACCGATAACTTCTGTCCAACCGATTGAAAGTTTTACCTCAAGATCAAAATTTCCTCCACTATAATGAGGAGTTTCTTTTGGAAGCATGTGTCTAAATCGTATGAGCTCTGGTTTTATTCCAGATTCCTCAAAAAATATTTTCTCTTTTACAAGATAATATGCCATGGCAGCGTTTGGTAATATTCCTTTTTTAACTGCATCATTAGCAGTCACTAACATAGGTTCTTCTTCATTTTTATCTTGTTGTTCTCTAGTTAAGATTGGTAGAACTTCATCAGCTAGCTCTTCGAATCTTGGAGGATCATTTAGTTGCTCTTCTGCAAAGAAAACTTCTAGCTCCATCTGTGTGAACTCCCTAACTCGAATAATGAATTGTCTTGGAGAAATCTCGTTTCTATACACTTTGCCAACTTGTGCAATACCAAAAGGTAATTTAGCTCTCATTGCATGAGACACTCGTTTGAAACTTGTGAAAATATTCTGAGCTGTTTCGGGACGTAAGTATGATATATTACCCTTTAATGAACCAACTTCTGTTTTAAGCATTAAATTAAACTCTCTTGCATTCATGAACTCTCCTTGACATTGAGGACATTTGAGTTTATTTTTTACAATAATATTATCAAGTTCATCAAGTGCTAAGCCATCTGCATTTTGATTCAGATTATCTTCAATAACTTTGTCTGCTCGAAACATTGACTTACATTTTTTGCACTGAACTAATGGATCATTGAATTTATCAACATGTCCTGAAGCCTTGAAGACCTTTTCGGGAAGAATGATTGAACCTGAAATTTCAAAATGATTCTCTTCTTTTACAAAGTACTCTCGCCAAAAATTAATCAATTTATGTCTCATCAATGTTCCTAGTGGTCCATAGTCAAATGTACCCGATAACCCACCATAAATTTCACCTGTAGGGTAAGCAAAACCTCTTCTAAGTGAAACTTCTTGGATCTTATCTAAGAGTGTTTGTTCTTTCTTTGAAATACTCGCTTCCTCCAAATTGGTTAATTATTCACAGATTTTTTAATATGTCTATGGATTTTTTGCCTTTGTTTTAGACTAAAAGCATTTTCTTTTCAACGGTCTTTTT
>JAUVZH010000274.1 GCA_030602675.1 Candidatus Heimdallarchaeota archaeon
TGGTTTCGTTTATGAAACTGGTGCTGAAAGGTTCGGATTTGATAACCACATACATATCCCTTCGGACGCTCGAGTATTAAATTCACCTGAATATGCCAAATGGTTCTGGATATGTTTATAGGAATGTAACTATTCTTCCAATTTCTTTTCTTTTTTATACAATTCTCTCCATTCATCCTCAAGAATGTCCATTGCTACATCATTTACATATACTCCCTCAACGAAATCAGTGTGTCTCATTACACCTACTTTCTTGAAACCTACTTTTTCATAAACATGAATTGCTCTAGGATTTGTATCGAAAACATTTAAGCCAATTCGGTGCAAATTTAGATAATCAAAACCAAATTTTAGTAAGACTTTTACTGCATCAGTGCCATATCCCTTACTACGATTATTTTCATCATAGATCGCTACACTAATTGATGCGGTTCTGTTTATTGATCTGACATTGTTTAGAATGCAATGTCCTAAGAATTCACCGGTTTTGAGATCATCTATTGCAAAGGCATAAGCTTTTCTATTTCTTCTATCAGCCCATGTTTTTCTAATCCAATCTTCCCTTTCTTTACGTGAATGTGGAACAATTGGACCTAGTTCTCTTCGCAAATTAATCTTATTCCATTGTTGCATGATGTTATCTAAATCTACTAATTCAAATGACCGTAGTCTTACCTTTTTTCCTTCAAACATACAATATCATCCTTCATTTTAAGGAACAAATTTACCTGTTATAATTTTCATCATACATTACAGTTTAAAATGTATCGAATATTTAACAAACAAATTAATTCAGATTGCTATTTGAGGTTTACAACAAAAATTTTTATAGTTGCACTGATTTGCTTATTGTATAAGTGAAAAGTCCATGAACTAGTTTGTGATTTTATGCCTGACAAAAAAACAGCAAAACAGACGACTAAATCGAATGAAAAAAATCCTCTGGAAGAGATGTTTAACACAAAAGATGGTCTTCAAGATAATACTAGTCTTATTTTTGATCAGTACAAGCTTTATGTTGAAATGGCAGACAGAATCAGTGCTCGTAGAGCAACAACAAACAGTTTCTATCTTACAGCTAATAGTTTCCTATTTGTTGCTTTGGGTATTTTAATGAGTAATAATTTAGTTGCAGTTGTTCCAATGATTTTACTCGTAGGTATTTTTGTCTCTATTAGTTGGTGGTTGCTTATTATCTATTATAAGAATCTTAACAGTTGTAAATACAAAGTTATTAATGAGATTGAGAAAAAATTGCCAGTTATGGGGTTACTTGCTGAATGGCAAATCAGTAAATTACAAGAGAAACCAATGAAGAAGCATCGTGGATTAACCTTTGTAGAACAATGGATACCAATTAGCTTACTTTTTCTGTATTCAATAGCTCTAGTTGCAATATCAGTAATTTTGATACTAGTTGCCAAAGAAGTAATCCCAAATCCATTTGTATAAAATCAGCGTTTATCCTCTTTTAGTAATTTAATAATCGCTTTAGCAATTGATTTAGAATTCCATCCAACTAGTTTGTCAGAATATGTTCTAATAAAAGTAGAAATTCGTTTTTGTCCTCTTGGAACAACCCCAAGAATTGGCTTACCATAGACACGTGCTATTAATACTTCCTTTTGTATCCATTCACTGTAAGAAGGATACACACTAGCAATAACTAATACTACTTGACATCCTCGCAGTTGATCACAAAGTTCCTGCATTAGTTCTTTATCACCATCAGCTATAAGGGGATCATATTCAGGAACGCTATAATTGTAAAATTCAAACATGTCTGTTTTTCGGAGTAGTTTAATAAGATTAATATAATCATCATCATGATCCCATGAATGACTAATAAAAAGTCTCACAATTCTACCAGAAGACATTTTTTACTTTCCCTACTTATTTACTCAGCTTTAAATTATGAAAGAATTATGAGATAAATATTCCTAAGTAATTAAATCTATCTGAAATGATGGATACAATATTTTTTAGTAATTTTTGCTATGTTGTACCTTAGAAATATAGTCAAGGAGCTTTTTAACAAGGAAGATTAACTATTGAATATGTGATAAAAAATGGTTGAAGTTCTAAAAAAAGAAATGTCAATGAGTTTTGATGAAGCAGTAGAACATGTCAATAAAACAGTTCAAGAAGAAGGCTTTACAGTTATGCTTGTTAAATCAATAGATGAAATATTCAAGAAGAAACTTGGTATAACTGATCATCCAAAATACACTACAATTCTTGCATGTGGTCCAGAATTAGCAAAGATGTCATTGGAAGCACACTATAACGTAGGTTTACTATTTCCATGTAGTTTCGTAGTTTATGAGGAAGGAGACAAAGTAATTGTTTCTCACACTTCAATAATGAAAATCGCTCGAGATGTTGGTTTAGCATCAGCAGAAGCAATGGCATCTGTTATTGAGAAAACAGGAAAACTAGTAGAAATGATATGGAAGAAGCTTTGATTTTAGGTGCTCAAAATACTTGTTTTGAGCTTTTTTATTCTTTATATCTAGATTTTTACCTTGTTTTTTGACTTGCTAAAATTTTATAATCTGATAGAATAAACTAGTTTAGGTATTTTGGTGGATACTCCATGAGTGAAAGTAAAACTACAATTAAAGAACCTTTAGCATCTATAGGTGATAGGATTATGGCTTATCTCATTGATTTCCTTATAGTACAAATCTATCTTTGTATTGGAGGTTTTATCATGTTGATTGTTTTTCTCATTATGTTGGGAGTTAATAAGAATAATCCAGTTCCTGATGAATCATATATAATTATGGTTACAATTATAAGTGTTATATCAGTCATTGCAGGTTCAATCTTTAACATATACTATCTGATATTTTGGCCAGCAAGACATGAAGGACAATCCATTGGCAAGAAGTTCATGAAAATTCGTATAATGATTGTAGAGGATATTGAAACAGGTAAAATTAGAAAAATGGAACGTGGAGACATAGGAATTACACTTATGAGATTAATCTTTTCAATTGTTGATGCGCTTTTCTTTTTCCTATTGGGTATTTATATTATGAATAATGATCCCAATAACCAGCGATTTGCGGACCAACAAGCAAAAACTGTTGTTATTAAGGAAAACTAATTGAAGAAAAACCCATTTTTCTTCTTATTTTTTATTTATTTTAACTTTAGTAATTACAATTTCTTTTGTTAGAAAACTAAATATAATCAGAAGTTAACATTTCTTTGGAACAATTAGGAGGGTTTTATGTGAATAGAATTAAAAGAATGATTTTATATTCGATTTTATTGTTAAGCATAATGAGTTTTTTTCCTTTAATGGTAATTAATTCGAAAACACAAGCAGGTACAATTTATTCAATAGAAAGTACTGCACCTACTATTGATGGAGTCTTAGGAAGTACAGAATGGAATAGTGCAATTGCTCAAGAAATTACATTATACAATATGTTAGATCAAACGATTAAAATGAACATCTCTGTTAAATCAATGTATTGCACTAATGAAATTCTCTATTTTGGTATAACGATAAATGATAAAACAACTGGTGAGGATGAATTAGGTATAATCTTTAGAGTTGGTCCTGAAGAAATAATGGATACAAGCATCCCAGATTTTAGATTCTTAGGCGGTCATGATCTTAAATCATTCTTGACGCACAACAATTTAACCGTTGATGGTTATATGGATGATGATGGTTATGGATATCTTGATACTGCAGTTGGAGGAACTAATAATATGTTTGGTAGATGTCAATACACAGCTAATTCCCATATTTCAGTAGAATTATCCATCCCTTTTGATTCATCTGACATAGCATTGGCGAATGATCCTTTAATTACTGTTGACGATAGTTTTGAGCTCTTTTTCACATATAAGAACGACACTTCTGACTCACTTTACTCACAATTAAGAGTAACTGACGACGACTATGACTATACAAATCTAACTATAGGTGCACCACCAACATCAACACTAACAACAGTAACAACAAATAATTTGTCAATAATACTAACGATTTTCTGTCTTTTTGGTATCAACATTATTGCAGTCTTTTATAAGAAAAAATTAAAAAAATGAGACTAATTTTTAGCTATTCTCATTTTTTTCTTTTATTTCATAGATTTTTGCTTATCATATTTTTTGCATTTAATAAAACAAGTTCAAACTAGAGAGAAATTTTGTAGAGTAATTGGTATTGTTTAAATCTTAGAAGATTATAATTATACTCAGTAACGGTGAAAATAAGTGAATAATTCAAGATTTAGAAAACGACGTTTTAATGCTCTAATTAGTGCCTGGACATCTTTTGCATTTGCATTCTTCTTCTTTTATATTATTGGAGATTTACTAGCAGGTTGGTGGCATAATGAATGGTGGGTTTGGATGATTATAGGTTTCACACTTATAGGTGCTATCAGCTCAACATTGAGATATGTTGCATATGGATTCTCCTCAGTTCCACGAGAAGCAGAAGTCAGACATTATTCAACAGATTCGGATACATCTGATTATATTATCGAAAGTGATCCAACACATAAACCACAAGTTCTAACTACTAGTGCTTCCAATAACACAAAATTCTGTAAATTCTGTGGTGAAGCTAAAGAAGAGAACTCACAATATTGTTCAAATTGCGG
>JAUVZH010000163.1 GCA_030602675.1 Candidatus Heimdallarchaeota archaeon
AATTCAAAACATTTCTTGAACTTAAATGTAACTTCTAACAAAATTTCTCTTCTTTTGTTGATTATTTTTAGTTAGTATACTCCAAACCTATAAACTATAGAATTTTCTTCAGATTCTCTATTTGAAAAAAAACTTTCCAAATATAATTTTGTTCTTTTTGTCAACTTTGAATCTGTTTATTAAAAGTTAATGATAGTGGATTATTTCCCTATTCTTCGGGAACACCAAATCCACCGTAAAGTGCAAGTTGAAAAATTACTGCTAAGAAAATAAAGATGATTGAATTTACTAACAGAATTGTTAACAAACCACCTCTCATAATGAATGATTTCATACGGTAGAATTCATCTTCAGCTTCCTCTTCGAGTTCATATACGTATTCTTCTTCAGAATCCTCATCGTCCTCATATTGTTCCTCGTCTAATTCCTCAATATCAGGATCTTTATCGTAGTTATATTCATCGTCTTCATCATCAATGAACTCATGTCTTGCTTTAGCTGTTTTTTCAGCTTCTTGTTCCTTGATGTATTGTTTATAGATTCGAGATTTTTTGGATTCTCTTCTCATCATCCTATAAACAAATACATTACGATAAAGCATATCTCCAACAACAACTAGACCAAAAAGACACATTCCAATAATAGCTATTATTGCTGTAGGGTTTATATTTTCAGGAAATCCTACATAATGATCAACTAGAATAATAATACCAGTAATTATCATAGCTGGAGCAATCATTAATAATATTCGCAACCATTTTGGTAATTTTACAAGTGGCTGAAATCTATCATCATCTTTGAATCTAATCTTTAATTCTTCTTCAGTTAATTCTTCATTGTTTTCATTGAGAGTTTCTTCATTAACTGTTTCATTTTCATTAGTAGTCACTGAAAATCACCATAGTTGTAAAAGAAAGTAAACATAGTATATCTAAAAGCATTATCAAACATATGCTAATATAAAAAAAGTAAGACTGATAAAAATTATTAGAAATTGGTACAAAAATAATCTTTATCAACTATAAACAACATTCTTACTTGTTCAAAATTAAGTGCTAGTGGGATAATATACTAATTTCAAAAAGGAGAATAGCATACTTGCCAACAATTGGATTCGTAGGTATCGATAATGCTGGAAAAACAACCATTATTGATGTTTTTACGAAGCATAAATTAACGAAAACTATACCAACTGTAGGTGTTAATCTTGAGCAAGTGAGCTTCTCTGAAATTGGATTTGATGTCTCAATTTTGGATATGGGTGGTCAAAAAAACTTTCGTCTTCTATGGGTAGACTACTTGAATACTGTAGATCTCATTCTCTATGTAGTTGATTCTAGTGATCATGAGCGATTAGATGAATCTATGAAAGAATTTCAAAATATGTTAGTGTTAACAGAAGCAAATGCAGCTCCAATTCTAGTTTTAATAAACAAAATTGATTTACCAAACACTATGGGTGCAATAGAAATAGGACACAAGCTTTCTTCTATTTCTGAGCTTATGAAAAGAGATTGGAATATAATTGAAACCAGCGCTGTTACTACAAAAGGTTTGGTAGAGATGTTTAAATGGACATATTCCAAACTAACGAAGAAAACGCTAGTTTTTGAAGTTGACTATAAGGAAATCGCTGATAAGAAATATTACAATACATGTCCTTTATTACTTGATCTTGCTGATGGTAGTTATTGCATTAATCATGATAATTTTACTCCTGTTAAGGTTGTACCTTTGGAAAATCTATTTGCTGAAAATATTGAGAATCCTGAACAAGTCATAAAGGAAACAATTGAGGAATTTGAAACCGTTGGAAGAATGGTTTGTTTTAACAGTATTTTCGTATCTGATGAAAGTGAAAATATTAGATGTGCTACTGATACAACAGAATTAATGGTTGAGGGAACTACTGCAAGTAATGATGAATATATTGATTCTTACAATATGATGCATCTAACTGGTGGAATCATGTGTTCAGAATGTCTTTATAAGATACTTTTCTCAGTCTTAAAACGAAAGATAAAAGCTGGTTTTGAACCTAGTGTAGCTGAAATTGAGAGTATCAAAGCTGCTGAAGCTAGAAGGAAAGTAGATTTGAGCAAATGCTAAGAAAAGAATTTTGGAATCATTTTATTTTCGAAAGCATTTTAGAGATTGCTTGATCATATGCTTGTTTGTATTCTTTGATAATATTTCGCCAACTGTACAATTCTGATATTTCTCTTGCTGTTCTTCTTGCACTTATAACTTGCTTTGGTGAAAGCTTTGAGTGCTTAATTATTACTTCTGCTAAATCTTCTGCTGCTTGCTCATTTGTCCTTCCTTTTCTTTTTAATACATAAATCCCTGAAGCATCATCCTTGAATTGTTCATTAACCAGCAAACCAAAGCCAGAAAGATCGGTTGTTATAGCTGGAACACCTAAAGCAAGAGCTTCTAACGGTGTTAATCCATATGGTTCATATACAGAGGGATATACTCCTAAATCACAACCAGCAACTGCATCATAATAATTTAGATTCAATAATTGATCATCTTCAGAGAGATAAACAGGATAGAATACCACTTTAATATGGTCATCTGGTTTATTGACCAAATTTAGCTCCAGATGTGTTTGATAGATTGTATCTCGTTCATTATGATTAAATGGACAAATTGGTGGATACTCATCTTTAGTTTTTTTAGGCATCTTATTAGCAATTTTGTTGATCTCATTTATTTCAGATTCGTTAAAGAAATCATATAATGTTTTTGAACCTAAATGTTTATCAAAATCTGATTTTAAGTGAGATATCCATTCTTCCATTCTAAATAAAGGTGATTGGATTATTTCTCGTTGTTGTTTTACTAGTTGAAAAGTCTCAAGAATATCGGGTTTTATACCAGATACAGGTGCTGGAACCCAGATGAATGCCAATATATCCTTTTGTGTTCCACTTTTCTTTAAATGATTATTTACAAGTTGTAAAGAGCTAAGAAATACATCTATACCTTTGTTATGAAATTCATATCTACCTGAAATATGAATGATAAGCAGATTTTCTAAACTTAAAGTATAAAAAGGGTTGAAGTAAACTTCAGCAAATCGAGCTATTCTCAATCTAGCACTTTGATGTTTTGAAATTAATTCCTCTGATTTAGATAAACTTTCTAAATTGATTCCATTAGGAATAATGAAATCAGCTCTTGTTCCAAGGATACCCTCAGTCTCTCGAGCAACAGCTTCAGAGACAGTTATTAATACATCAGCTTCTTTAGCACAAATTACTTCAATTTGATGTGTTCCTTCTACATGATATTGATATGCTTTTTGTGGAGGAATTGTTTCTCCCTTTCTTAGAAGATTATCAAGAATTTTATTGATATCTTCCTCACCCATAGCTATATTACGTCCCAACTGTGTTGCATGTGTCATAAACACTGTAGCAATGTCAACCCCAGTTCGTTTGAGGTATAACAATCCCGGACCAGATGTCCATTCATGAAAATGAGCAACTATTTTCTTATCTTTGAATCTTGATGTCTCAACAAGATTTGAGATTAAGACACCGGCAGCCCAACCAAAAGCTACCATTGGATCGAAAACTTCAGGCATCCATATTGAATCTATGTTAAACCAATCCCATAAAACACCTTTAATCTCATCTATTTTTCTATCAGATTTACCTGTTACAAATGGAACATCTAGCAAGTAAGAAGGATCAACTAATATTGTTTCTACTGCCCCCCCGCCTTTCCACCTACCATATTTAACTTCAATGCTTTCAGCACGAATTGCATTAAATGCTTCATTAAATTCCTTAGGGGGTTCCAATTCTTCAAAATCATTCTTTGCTTTGAAAGCATTGTATAATCCTATTACAATATAGTTACCAGGTCCCATTAATCGTTGCATTTCAGGAGCTTTGGATGCTATTACTGTGTAAATGCCACCAATCTTATTTGCAATTTCATTTGAAACTTCAAAAACAATCTGACATTCATCTAATTCTTCTTGCTTGGCAAGCATTGTTCTTCACATACAATTAGCTTTTACAGGGAACTAGTTATGTTCTGCATTAATCGATAAAACAGAATGAGTATAAAAAGAATTGCAAGTGACAACTATTAGAAATTTTATAGATGTTGGGGATAAAATTTTAAGGTAAGTAATATAGATTTTTTTCAATCAAAATAAAAATATCAAAAAATTGTCTTGAGGGACGTTCATTTGAATGGTAAAGAAATAGTTCAACAAATCCGACAGAAAATGAGAGATCATCATGGGCTTTTTGCTCGTTCCATTCCTCTAATTGCTTCAGAAAATATTACTAGCAATGAAGTTCGAGAAGCAACGTTGTGTGATTTCTCACACCGTTATGCGGAAGGATGGCCTGGAGAAAGAGTATATGCAGGATGTCAATACATAGATGACGTTGAGTTTATTTGTATGGATCTTGCAAAAGAAGTGTTTAAAGCAGATTTTGCAGATGTGAGGCCCATTTCTGGAGTCGTAGCAAATCTTGTACTTTACTCAGCGTTTACCAATCCTGGAGATATTAGTATGTCAATAAGCATACCAAGTGGAGGACATATATCAACAGGACCATTACACACAAAGAAAGGAGCCTTCATGGGAGGAACAGCAGGAGCAGTAAGAGGATTAAATGTTCAATACATTCCATTTGATAGAAGAGCTTTGGTAGTTGACGTAGAAAAAGCTGAAGAAGCAATAAAAGAATTAAAACCAAAATTATTGCACTTTGGTGCGTCAGTATTTCTATTCCCACAACCAGTTGAGAAGCTTGCACCAGTTGCTAAAGATCTAGGAGCAACAGTAACATATGATGCAGCACATGTTTCTGGATTAATTGCATGTGGATACTTCCAAAATCCACTAATTGAAGGCGCAGAAGCAATGTCATTTTCAACTCATAAAACAATGTTCGGACCTCAACATGGATGTGTTGTAGCAACTTCTGACAAAGAAGAATTTTACGATAAAATAAAACGAGCAACCTTCCCAGGAATGACAAGTAACCATCATTTACATAATGTAGCAGCATTGGCAATTACACTTGCTGAAATCAAAGAATTTGGAAAAGATTATGGTGGGCAAGTCATTAAGAACTCACAAGCATTGGCTAAAGCATTAGAAAGTGAAGGATTTACAATTTGCGGTAAAGAAAGAGGATATACAAAATCACATACACTGTTAGTAGATATAAGTCCTCTACAAGAAAAAGCTGGTTTAGGAAAAGACATAGAAGAAGATCTTGAAGAAGCAGACATAATTCTCAACCGCAACTTACTCCCGTGGGATATGTTTGAAGGAAGGAACTACCTTAATCCCGGTGGCATTCGTATGGGTACTTCTGAAATAACTCGCTTAGGTATGAAAGAAGGTGAAATGAAGGAAATCGCTAATTTCATTAGAAGAGTTGTTATTGACCGCGAAGATCCCAAGAAAATTGCTAAAGAAGTTAACGCTTTCAGAAAGAACTATCAACAGCTTCATTATTGCTTTAGTTCTAACGAAGATGCTTATAGATATATTGAGATTTATTAGTTTTTTAACTAAGGGGGTTTTTCTTCCCCTTCTTTTCTTTATTTTTTAATCGTTCTATTTCAAGTTGTAAAAATATTCCGACATAAAACCAATTTTGTAATAAAAACCTTTAAAATAGATTTTAGAGTAAAAAGGATTTGTTAGAATCAATGTTTTCATCTAATATTGTTAAGGTGACTATCTAATGGCAAGACGTAGCAGAACAAACCTTCCTTTAGCTCCTATAGAGCGAATAATCAAAGAATCTACCAATATGCTTGTAAGCGAAAGCGCAGCTGAAGAGCTTCGTAAAGTCTTAAGTAATGTTGCTGAAGAGCTATCAATAGATGCTGGAGAGTTCGCTGCTTTTGCGAAAAGAAAGACCATTAAAGATCGAGATATTGCTTTAGCATATAGAAATATGAAGAAAGTTCGGTAAAAATAGCGATTTTTTCTTATCTTCTCATACTTTGTTATAATGCTAATTTTTTTAAAATACTATTTTATCTAGCAGTATGAATCTATCGAACTAAAACGATATTATTGAATGATAAATAGCTGGTGCTCACAATTGTCTAAGAAAATCACTTTGGAAGATCTTATTCGCATCTTTGGTGAAGATTTTATTCCGTCCGAGATTGATCATAAGATCATAATGAAACACTTTGATGTTGGGGTTAATCGAATTATTGGTGATAAATCTATTGACAAAGTAAAAGCTGTTTTACTTTCAGCAATTGAAACTGCAAGAACAGAGCAATTTAAGGATAAAGGAGGAGTAATTAGTTCACCCGCAGCTAGACTAGCACCTAAGATAAC
>JAUVZH010000393.1 GCA_030602675.1 Candidatus Heimdallarchaeota archaeon
TTATAATGAAAATTCAAAAATCAAACCATATGGCAATTATCAAAAATTAGAGCTGAAAAAGTATTAGATGAATGTAGTAGTGAATATGGTTTAAAAATATCCAAAATTCGACCTCCAGGAATTATTGGTCCAAGAAATGACTATATGGCTGCAAGAATAGCCAATGGTGTTTCACAGAGGAGAGTTCCTCTTATTGGGTCAGGTAAACAAATAAAGTCATATGTTGATGTTCGCGACGCAGCTCATTGCTTAAGATTGGCAGCAGAAAATGAAAATGCATTTGGAAATAACCTCAATGTAACTTCTTTCGAAGCTAATGTTACGGATTATTGGAGTACTGCTGCAACAATTTTGGAAAAGGAAATTGAGTTTATTCATTATCCATATTCAATTGCTTATTTCTTTGGTTTTTTGTCAGAGGTTATTGGTAAAATCACTTTTCGAAAAAGTGTTCCCAGAGCAACTCGATATAGAATTAATTACTTTGGAAAAGACTATATAATTGATTCAACTAATGCAAGAAATGTTTTGAAGTATAAACCAAAATATAATTTCATTCAGTCCATGAAGGACATGCTGGCTACATGGTTAAAAAAGAATAAAGGACGAAATTAGATGAATGCTTATGAAACTAATACCAACGAAATGCCAATGAGATTTAAAGCAGGAGCTGTTGACAAACTTACCTATGCATTGCAGAAATTTGGTGATCAACAAATTCATGCAATTTTAACCTTTGATGGAACATTTGATGAATTACGATTAAAAAAAGCATTTAGAGTGATACTAGATGCAGAACCCAGACTAGGTAGTAAATTTGTATACCATCCTAAAAAGCCATATTGGGAACGAAGAACAGATCTAGATGAAATTGATTATCTTTCACTCATTAAAGTCAAAGATTTTCAAAAGCAATTATTCGATTTTATAGTTACACCATGTAATCCTGAAGTAGATTTACCTATTCAATTGCGGATTTTGAGAGAAGAAAAACATGACTCTTTAGTAATAAAAACTAGTCATGCAGTAATTGATGGTGGAGGTATTAATGAATTCATAGCTCTTTTAGGATTAGTATACCAAAAATTGAAAGTTGATCAAAATTATTCTCTTCCAATTAATCACGGTAGTAGAGACCTTAAACAAGTGCTAAAAAGATTCAATTTCTTTCAAAAAATGTTTATTTTTCTAAAAAATATGAGCTCTAAACCAAATTGGGCTTTCCCTTGGATTGGCACTAAACAAGAGAAACCGAACTATCTCCTACGTAGATTTCCACCAGAAGTTTTTCGTAAATTGAAAGCATTTGGTAAAAAATATCGTGCTACTATAAATGATATGCTTCTAACAGTTTTCTATAGAGCAATATTTGAGTTAATTAAACCTAAACCTAGTAACAAATTAGTTACCGTTGTAACGATTAATTTACGATCTTATCTTCCAAATCAAAGAGGAGAATCTCTTTGCAATTTATCTGCTGCTGCTTATCCAGAAGTATCATATATTCCAAATGAAGAATTTGATAAAACATTAGTAAGAGATGAAATGAAATTTAGAAAGAGTACAGCACCAGGAATAGGTTCAGCAGTTTTTATTAACAATGTATTTAGAATGAGATTTGATAATGTTGTTAACTCAATTAGGAAAAGATACTTAAAAGATCTCAAAAGAAATGCAACTCATCCAGTATTTACTAATGTAGGGTTAATAAGATCAAAGGTTTTTAATTTTGGTGATATTAAACCGTTTGACGGTTACTTGATGACTCCAATCATGAAAGCTCCTGGGTTTATTTTTGGTGTTATGACCTTTAATGAGAATTTGTCCATTTCCTCAGGATTCTATGAGGGTTCATATGATAAAGCTACATTTGAGAAGTTCTTTGATTTAATAGAAGAAGAACTAAAAGCAATTGAAGGATAACATGATTTATTTTAATAGAAATTCTTTTAATCTTTCAAACAATTGAGTTCACTATGAAGTCGGTGATAATTCTAACACAACCAAGAAGTGGATCATCGTTATTAGCTGGAATACTTCATAGATTAGGAGTTTACATGGGGGAAGAAAAGGATCTAATGATGAGTCAGCACAAAAACAAATTTGGTTCTTATGAAAATCAAGCTTTTCTCATATTAAGTCATAACATTCTGTTCAAAGCCAAAAGATTAATGTTATACTGGAAAAGACTTAGTGATGAAGATGGAAAAGTGGAATCTGCTGTTAAAGAGTACGAAGAGGAATTAGTCAAACTTATCCGAGATACTGAACGTGATTTATGGGGATTTAAAGAAGCGGTCTTAATTTATACTCTACCTTATTTTCACCATCATTTAAAGAATCCTTACTATATTATATTGCATCGTGACCCCGAAAGTGTAGCAAATTCCCAAATACGAGCAGGAAAGTTAAGGAATTGGTTGCCGGAAATTAGAGCTGAATTTTCTTATTTCAAACCACATCAATGCTTTGTCTTATTTGGTAGAACAATACGAACTACATTCACAAAGGGATTTTTGTATAGAAATAAGAAATTCATAACAGAGCTCACAAAAGATGGTCATAAACGAATAGATGAATTTGTTAAAGATAAAAAATACATTCGAATAAATCTTCTTGATTTACTATATGAACCAAAAATAACAATTGAAGAAATAGTCAAATTCTTAAAAATTAAACCAACAGATGAGCAAATAAAAGATGCACTTAATTTTATTCATCCAGAATTAATAACATCAGAAACCAAAACGATTGACGATAGTTTAATAGGTAAATCTTGAAGTATGGGATATTGAAAGTGGATTATTTTGATTATTGATGGTCATGCACATGCATTAGCAGAATTTGCTGATACAGAATCACTCGTTGAAATAATGGATTCCCTTAATGTTGACAAGGTTGTTTTGTGTCCAGGTGGAACAACTGATCCTAAGGCTAAATTTAGAAGACCAAAATACAAAGAAACATTTTTCACAACTAGACCATTAATCATATTATTCTTTAATAGAATCCTTCGAAGGGTTCATTCAACAATAAAAAATAGGGATACTGGAAATGAACTTGTTTCTGAAATAGCTAAAGAATTACCAAACAGAATAATACAATTTTATTGGGTAAACGTTCTAGATCCAAATTATCCTGCTAAACTCAAAGAGTCATACGAGAAATGGAATTTCAAAGGTTTAAAACTACATCAATGTGTCGTACTATTTAAAATTGACTCACCTGAACTAGAAAGACTAATTGAATTTGCAAGAGAGAAAGGATTGCCAATTTTCATTCATATATATAGTTTCAAAGAAGCGAATAAATTTGTTGAATTTGTAAGAAGATTTCCAGAAGTGAATTTTATTTTAGCTCATTTAATGGGATTGGAGAATTTCGTAAAGAAAGGTAAGGGACTTAAAAATATCTATTTT
>JAUVZH010000358.1 GCA_030602675.1 Candidatus Heimdallarchaeota archaeon
ATTGCTGAAGCGTCTATTATCTTAGAATGTCGAGTCATCTCATCTCATGAGCTACTACCAAAACGTACTGTTTTCTTTGCAGAGGTTCTTCGTACAAGTGTTCATCCAGGAGTTACAGATGAGAATGGAAGATTAATTCCAGAATCAAAACCATTCTTTGGAATGTTAGCTGGTTGTGGAGAATTTTGGACTTTCAAAGAAAAAGTAGGTCATATTGGACAAACTAAAGGAATTAAGCATATTAGATACTAAATCAAATTATTTCTTAAATTTCTTAATCAAATATGGATTCAGCTCTTTTAATTCACCAGTTCTCTTATTGAATATCTCTCGATCTGTTTCAGTTGTAGGAACTATTACTAGAGTACATTTGTCATCTCCACAAGCTTCGCATGTTTTATGAATAATTTTTTGTGATTCATCAGACGCCATGCTTTTTGCTGGATCAACAAAACAATAAAGAGAACCTAATTCGAGCTCATCATATTGCTTGAATACTTTGGCAAGTTTACAACCCTTTACAATAAACTCTCCTTTATCATTTTGAAAAACATCTTCATGAACACCAAATTTTGGCAGATCTCGTCCACCTTTTTTTACAAGCTCACCAATACGACAACCATATTCTACAATAGATTTAATCACAAGCTCTTTTCCCTTACTTTCACCTAATTCATCAATTAATACTTTTGAAAATGATAAATGCATTAATGCTAACCTTGTGATTGCAACTTCAACCTCCTCAATTGCTATTTTAAGTGGGATAAGTTCACTCTTATCATTCATTTTAACGACACCTAAGAATAGATAATTCAATCAAATAATAAAAATAAAGCTGAAATTTAGCTACAATATTAATCATGAAAAGTGGTAAGAGGTGTGTCTCGGTGTAACTATGATTTGTCCTTACCAGGTGCTAGCCAAGCATTGATCCTGATTCAACTTGTCAGATTTCTTCATTGACACAAATATATATCAATTGTTTATAATCAAAAATTTTTCCAAGATGATTAGAAAAAATCATGATTAGAAATTAACAATTACTCATCAATTGTTTAAACTTTGAACTTTTCGCTGTAAATTTCTTTATTTTATTCACAACAATTTATAATAAATAAAACAGATAATATTCATTAGAACTTTTTGTGAGCTGATTCAACAAAATGAGTAAAAACAATTTCTACGAATCAAAAATCAAGATGGATATCTCAGAAGTAATGACTTCTACAGTACACTCAATATATCCAGATCAATCTGTAGCTGAAGCAGCAAAACTTATGTTAGACAATCGTGTTGGAAGTATTATTATTCAACCAAAGAAGGGTGAAAAGAAACCCTTAGGGATAATTACTGAAAGAGATATTGTCACTCGAGTAGTAGCATTGGGAAAGAATCCAGCGAAAATTACAGTAGATAAAATCGCAACAAAACCAGTAATTACAGCATCACCAACATTAGATGTATCTAAAGCAATGTCATTAATGGCAAAAATGAATATCAGGAGATTAATTATTGTAGAGGAGAATAATGTTGTGGGAATTATTACATATAGAGACCTGCTAAGAGTTACTCCAAGTTTACTTGAAATTGCTTTAGAATATGAAAGAATCGGTTTCGGAAATCAAAGAGAAACAGATATGATTATCGATTATGCTTTCGGAGACTATGATGAAGATTCAGAGTTAAATCCAAAAGACCTATCAGTAGGTTTCTATTGCTCAGAATGTGGACAATGGTGTGAAGAATCACCCGATAACGATAATATTGATGTTCCATTATGTAGTGACTGTATAAATATAGATCAGAATATTGAGTGATAACAACTCATAAAAAGTGATTGTTTCGTGTAAAGATAGAATAGAAAAAATCAGGAGATTAGGAGAATTATTATTTCCAGGAGGAAATACAATGAAAGTTTCTGAAGTAATGACAACTGATTTTGAAACTATAGAGAAAGACATTAATTTAGATAAAGCCCTAGGTTTAATGAGAAAGAAAAAAGACATCTCACGACTGATTGTTGTTCATAATGAAAAACCAGTCGGTATAATTTCTTTCAGAGATGTAGCAAATAAATTAGGAACCCATAAATCTGAGGGGATTTCTGCTAAAAGTTTACGAGTATCAGGTGCAATGTCTTATCCATTACTATCTATAAATCCAAATGAGGATGTAAAAAGCGCTGCAGAACTAATGATAGAGAAAGGTATCTCAAGCCTACTTGTCATGGAAAACGAGGAATTAAAGGGTCTACTAAGAAAATTTGATCTATTGAAAGTCTATGACACTAACAAGAAAATTAAAGCAAGAGATCTAATGACACCTGATCCTATGACAATAACAGAAAGTGAAAGAATTCTCGCAGCAAGAAATACAATGCTAGAGAAGAAATTCAGCATTTTACCTGTTATGGATGAAGGAATAATAATAGGTATAATTGATGATGAGACATTAGCAGATGCATTAGCAAGATTTAGAGAACAATTTCCAGTAAAACACCAAAAGAGCAGATTGCATGAATTCTTTGTTGGTCAAGTAATGAAATCTGATCCTCCTACAATAAATGAAAAGGCTCCACTATGTGACTTAATACGAGTATTCCAAGACACAAACTACAAAGGCGTTTTTGTTTTAGATAAAGAGAATAAACTTGTAGGAATTGTAACTTTAACTGATATCACTAAAGCGATTGTTGAAGGTAAGAAATAGAGTTCTAAAAGAGGAGTTCGTTAGTTGACAATCGATGTCAATATAATAAATGGTAATTTGTTTACCCCTGACGGTTTCCGTCATGGGGGGATTTCCATTGATGGCAACAAAATTGTCAAAATTGGTAAAGAACCCTCCCTGCCTAAAGCTTCTTTGAAGATTAACGCTAAAGGTGCACTAATTATACCGGGACTCGTAGACATTCATGTTCATTTTAGAGATTTAGAACAAAAGTACAAAGAAACCATGGAAACTGGCTCTAGAGCAGCTATTTCTGGTGGAGTAACAACTGTACTTGATATGCCAAATAATAAACCACCAACAAATACTGCTATTCGCATACAAAATAAAAGAAAGATTATCCAAGGGAAAGCAGCAGCAAATATTGGGTTTTATTCACTAGTTCCAGAAAAAGTTGATGAAATAATTCCAATTGCAAAGGAAGGAATTTTTGGATACAAAATTTATCCTGCATCACTTATCTATCCACCAAAAAACAACGAAAAATTACAACTATTTTTACGACAGATAGCTAAGGTTGAATTGCCATTAATAATTCATCCTGATAATGGATATGCAGCAGAGAATGAAAAGCAACTCATAGAAAATGACAAGCCATACATTGAAGCATTTCTAAAAGCACATAATCAGGTAGATGAAGGTATAGCACTAAACGATTTCATAGGGTTAAATAAAGAAACAAAAGCACACTTGCATTGTGCACATGTAACTGCAAAAGAAACAGTAGAGGTTTTACAAAAAAATAAGAATCAAAATAATCTTACAAGTGAAGTTTGTGCTCACCATTTACTACTTACAACTGATGATTTAAAGAAATTAAAAGCACAAGCAAAATGCTTACCTCCAATTAGAACGAGTGAAGACCAAGCATATCTCTGGAAAGCACTTAATGAAGAAATCATCAAAATCGTTGCTACAGATCATGCACCACACTCTTATAATGAGAAGCATTGCGAATTTGAATCAGCAGC
>JAUVZH010000368.1 GCA_030602675.1 Candidatus Heimdallarchaeota archaeon
AAAGAAGTTGTAATAAATAATTATGCTAATAAGGAGAATATTGTTTTACATGCTGTTGGTTTAGGTCCTTATGTAAATAAGAAAGAATTAATAGAAATTAGTGACTTGTGTGGCGGGGAACTCTTTCTGCCAGAAGACTTAGGTGAATTACTTCATTGGTACAGTAGACGAGCTAAAGAACTCTCAATCAAGTTAAATGACGTTGATTCATGAGATATTTCCTGTTTAAATGAAGTCAACGAAAAAGTATTTTAAGCGATTATTTTCAAACTGAGAGTGGGATCTGTAGCGCAGTTTGGACAGCGCATCTGCCTCCTAATGGAATAAAAGCAATAAAAAACAGGAGATAGCAGAGGGTCGCCGGTTCAAATCCGGCCAGATCCGCCATTTTTCTCTTCTAGTTTTGTTGTTTTATGTCTGCCAATGAATGGAACTAGCATTCCAACTTTTTTTCGGTATTCAATATATTCTTCGCCAAATTCTTGCATTAGTATTTTCTCCTCATATACAGCTGTTAAATAATATCCGAAAATCCCCCTATGATTAATGGTATAAGGAGATAATTTAGCATAGCTAATGGTATACCTAAAAAATAGTAACAATATGATGCATATAGTGGGTGTCGTACAATTCTAAATCCCCATTTTTTTGTAAGCTCTTTTGGAACTCCCCAAGAGATAGCTTTTGTACCTCGAGATATTCTACCAATGGATGCAATAAAGGTACCAAGTCCAACTAAAACTAAACCAGTTATTTGGAAAACTTCACCTACAAATGGTATTGCGAAATTAAAGAAGAGGATGAAATCATCTATATTAGATATATGCAATATTGGCCAAAAAATCACAAAAACCCAAAATACTAAACTAGTTATTAATGTTATTATTTTTGTAAAATTCTGGTTCTCACATGTTGGATAATCCTTAGCATTTTCCTTGTATCTATCTGTTTTTCTTCTGTAAGTAATTAAATCTAAAGGAATATGAATCAGCATATATACAAGAATGTTTGAACCTATGTAATAAGCAATAATATCATAATTTACCATTATATTCATACTCTCAATATTTGTTATTTCAGTAGTAATATGTTAATTTTATCTATAAAAACAAGTGAAGGAAAATTAAAAAAGTAGTATTTGTAAGAAATCTAAAGTTTGGCAACTATAATTGGAAATAAGACTTGTTGAGTGTGTTTATTTGGTTAAAAAGAAAGATAATATTGACGAAATTGTTCCTGAGCTTGAAATGTCTGAAGAACTTCAAAATAAAGTAGTAGAGCTAATAACCTCATTAAAACAAGAAGTTCCTTATCCTTGGCATGAGAATAACAAAAATATAACCTCAATTAACGTTTCTGTTGATAATGGAACAATAAGAGTGCTTCATATTAAACCCGACAAACCATTAAGTAAAAGACCAGTAGTTTTCGTTCCAGGATGGGGAAATACTCCAATAACTTTTCAAGATTTTTATAAAATGGTGCATAATAGACTTGAATTTTACTATGTGGAAACAAGAGAAAAGGAAACTAGCAACCTACAAAGATTCAAAGCTGATATGTCGATTAGTCAGAAGGCAAAAGATGTTCAAAGAGTTATAGATTATTTAGATTTAGCTTCAAATGATTTTGTATTATTAGGTGCTTGTTGGGGTGGATCAATAATTTTACAAGGTTTATTGGAAAAAACAATAAAGACTCCAACATTGATTGCTTTTGATCCAATGCATTATTTCTGGTATAATAATTTCATAGTCAAGTATCTTTTACGATTTTTACCTCCATTTACATTTTACATTTTGAGACCTATTTTGAAATTTTTCGCATTGCGTAACATGAAAGAAAAGGTGCAACGTCAAAGACTTGAAACATTAATTGCAGCAGCTGTTCCCTGGAAATGGATCAGAGCTGCTCAAGCATCAAAGGATTTTGAAGTATTGGGAAAGCTCAATCAAATACAAGAAGAGGTTTTTGTAGTAAATGGAACAACTGATAAAGTTCATGACCAGAAAAATTATCCAATAATGGCAAAAGAGATACCTAATGGTAGATTCATCTTCTTAAAAACTCATGAATCAAATAGAGAATTTATAATGGGAACAACTGTGCTCGAATTTTCAAAGGTTGAGAAAGCAAATGGAGTTCCTCCGAATCTTGCTGATTTTGAAAAAAAGTTGGTTAGAAATTAAGAAAAAGCTGGATTTTTATTAGAATGTCTTTAGCGACAGGTTCTAAAGAATCATGGTTTAAACTTTATGTTTCCATTATTAGTTTAATTGGCAAGTAAATTGAAAAATTTCATCATTTCTTATTCTCAATCTTTGTTTGAGCTATTTACTTTAAAAATCGTTTATTTACGTAATGTTCTTAAAAGAAATAATATGCTTATCAATTATGTGGTGAAATCCATTTGGCAAAAAATCCCAAAGCTTTCATTGAAGACAAAATACTCCTTAATTTAAAACAAGTCTTGAGTAAACTTAACATTAAAGGTAAAGTGTTTGTCCAAGAGACATCTAAGAAATCAAGCTTTGGTGATTTATGCACTCCAGTTTTTCAACTTGGCAAAGTTAATAAAAGAAATCCTAATGAATTAGCAAAGGAGATTGCTGATAATTTCCCTGAAAATGAACTTGTCAAAAATGTGTCCTCAGAAGGAGGATTCGTTAATTATTCATTAAATCGAGCTCATTGTTCAAAATTAATTTTGGATTCTATTCTATCCAACAAGAAATTCTTTTATAGTGACATCTACAAAAATTTGAAAATTATTGTCGAACATACATCTGCAAATCCAAATGGACCAATTCATATTGGAAATTTTCGAGGTTCAATAATAGGCGATACATATGCAAGGGTTTTGAAAGTAGCTGGAGCTGATGTTAAAACTCACTTCTATGTCGATGATCTTGGTCACCAGGTACCTGTAGCAGTTATTGGTTATGAATTGTTAAAGAAATATAATAAGGTCTCAACAAAAATCAAGAAGGATCTTTTCATTGGGCAAATCTATGGAATAACCCATACAATGTATGATATTCAAAAACTAAAGCAGGAATTAGAAAAATACAATGTTTCTTTGGGAAAGGATCAATTTTGGCTTAATGAAGAGGATGAAAAAATACTAGTATCGAAAACTGCTAAAGCTAAGATTCCAGAAGAAGAGTATAAGGAATTTGAGAAACAGTTCAAATTCCTTGTTGATGTTCAGAGGAATGTCTATAAGAGATTCAAAAATCAGTATGAATCTTTGAAGAAATGCTTTGAGAAAGAACAGATTGATTTACCAGTAGCTGTTCCTGATTTGAATAGACGATACATGGAACAAGAAAAAGAAGCTGTGAAAATTGTTCGAGCTACTTGTGAGGATGTTTTAAACGGTCAACGAGAAGAGCTTTCTTTAATGGGAATAACTCATGACCAATACGACTGGGAATCAGATCTGCAATGGACTGGAAAAGTTTCTACAGCACTTAGTAAATTGAACGAAAATGGTTTCATTATCGAAGATAATAAAGCAAGAATCTTTGATGCTAATAAAGCAGCCGATTTAAAGGGCGCTCGAGATTATTTGAAGCTTAAGAAATCTTATGAAGTCCCAAAAGCACTT
>JAUVZH010000009.1 GCA_030602675.1 Candidatus Heimdallarchaeota archaeon
TATTTAAATAAAAAAGAGATAAAGATGGCAATAGTATCAAATGGTGATACTGATATTATTGTGAAACGCTTAGAGAATGCTAAAATAAAACATCACTTTGAATTTGTAATTGCTCCTTGTAATGAATATCCATTAACCAAACCAGATGTGAAAATTTTCCAAGAATCGCTTTCTAAATTACAGATTAGTGCTGAAAAAACTGTTTTCGTTGGAGACAATCCTCATTCTGATGTTATGGGTGCAAATCGTGCTGGAATGTTCTCAGTTCTTATTGATCGATATGCTGTTTTTGATGAGCTAGATGGATTAATGGTTCCGGATTTGAAAATTAGCTCATTTGAAGAAATGAAGTATATTTTTGAAAAGTAAATTCACATTAAAGTTTTTAATCCTAAATGCAGAATTGATTTAGGAGTGTTACGACAATAAAAGGAGTAATTTTCTATTTTAGTGGTACAGGGAATACTTGGTGGGTAGCAAATAAGTTAGAAGAGCAATTGAATCAGAGGAACATCGAAATAAAGAAGTATTCCATTGAATCAACTGAAATAGCAAAACCTGAAATTCATAATGAGCTGATTAGAAACGTAGACATTGTCGGTTTCGGTTATCCTATCTACGGATCAGATATCCCAAAGAATTTTATGGATTTTATAGATAATCTTCAGAAAGTGGATAAAAAACAAGCATTTGTATTCACAACAATGTTGTTGTTTAGTGGTGATGGAGCAGTCGTTGCCAAAAGAAGATTAAGAAAACGAGGATTCAAAGTAAAACAGGCTATCAATATTAGAATGCCAAACAATGTAAAATTACCATATCCAATTTTCAAATCATTAGCTATTCGCAATGCTGAGGAAAATGATAAGGTAAAACAAAAAGCATTTGTAAAACTGTCAAAATTAGCAGATCGTATTGCTTCGGGGAAAAACTGGGTTCAAGGTTGGGATCCTTTAAACATCGCTGGTGGATTAATGCAAAGAGTGGAAATGAGACTTTTTGATTTATCCATTTATGCTCGAAATTATTTTGTGGACGATGAAACATGTACCCAGTGCATGCAATGCGTTGAATACTGCCCATCAAATAATATTGAATTTAAAGATGAGAAATTCAGCTGGAAGGATAAATGTATCCTTTGTTTAAGGTGCTACAACTTATGTCCTGAAGATGCCATCCAGTATAAGGAAGCTACGTTAAATAGAGACAAATACACTAGATATAAAGGTCCAACGGATGGTTTTACATTAAACAAATTAAAAGAATGAGCAAATTGTTTTCAAAGAAACCACTTGAAGGGATAATATTTTCTTGAATCTAGATCGGTGATTATAATGAAGCAAATTAAAGAAGAAATCGAAGAAATTGTGAATCGTGAAACAAGAGCTTGGGACACTCAAGATGCAGAATTATTGTTAACAATTTTTCATCCAGATATGGTTTGGCCTTGGCCAAGAACACCAGATTCTCATGATCCAATGGATTGGGTTATACCATGGGGAAAATACAATTATGACCGATGGAGAAAGGGATGGCAGGAATTATTCGATACACACAAACTAGTACATAATAGGCGAGAAATTAAAAAGATAAAGCTATCAAAAGAAGAGGATGGAGCTTTTGCAGTTGTGGATATAGATACTTTGTGGGTAGATAATTCCGGTAAAGAGAATCACTGGAAAGGACGCGTTTGTAAAGTATACGCAAAATGTGGCAATGAATGGAAGATGACCATGCACACAGGTGTTTTGAATTATTCAATAATTGATGAGATCTGAATTTTGGCATACATCTTTCCAAAAAACTGTGTTGAAAATATATAACTGATAAGCTAATTTAATCCTTTCATTCAATTTTCTTTGAGTTCTTTTTGTTTATCTTCACAATACAAACACTTTTAAGGAATTTTCACAATTCGCCGTTTAGTCTCTTCGGAGGGAAATGTGAAATTACAAAACTATGTCCAAATTGTCTTAATTCATTAGATTTAAGTGATATTTGTAATAATTGTAAAAAACCACATCCAAGAAGTGATGTTGTTTACTACTGTCCAATATGCAGGAAAGCATCATGTTGGCAACAATTACTAGAAGAAAATTCTCACCAAAATATTCAAGCTAAACCCTATATTTGATTAATTGAAGAATATAATGGGATGGAAAAATAATCTCACAATAACTTTTTAGATGAGACAAATATTGGAACAACCAAAACATGACCTCATAAAAATATAGGTCTTAGTTTACAATGATGAGGGAAGTTTATGAAACTACAATCAATAATAACATGTCCTGAATGTGGATTTGAAAAAGAAGAAACAATGCCCACAAATTATTGTCAATTGAAGTACAAATGTACAAAATGTGGTTATATAATGAAACCAAAAAATAGTGACTGTTGTATATATTGCTCCTATGGTACAGAAAAATGTCCTCCTCTTCAGGTAAAATGAAAAGCTAATTCTAACTCAAATAGATGACATATTAACTAAAATGGATATTTTTAAAAACTAACAGAAAGGAATTGTTACTACAATAAACAGGGTGTGTGGTAAAGCCTGGATAGGCTCTTTTAGTTTTTAGCATTCGTTTATCGTTCTGTCTTTTTCTTCTTTTTTCCGCTCTTCTTGTTCCTTCTTTTCTTTAACCGTTGTTTCTCCTGCTTAAGAAGTATTATTTTTTAGCTCTTTTGGGTGTGTTTTTCCGGTTCTCTTCTTAATCCT
Organism: Candidatus Heimdallarchaeota archaeon; assembly: GCA_030602675.1. Classification (GTDB taxonomy): domain Archaea; phylum Asgardarchaeota; class Heimdallarchaeia; order JABLTI01; family JABLTI01; genus JABLTI01. The sequence continues at coordinate 2,723 of JAUVZH010000009.1, forward strand.
TTTTCGCGTCTTAAGAAGAGTTTTTTTCAACTCTTTTTCTTTTTCCTCACAATTAGTATAGAACCCACAATTACAATCGGCAATCCAATACCAATCCAAAATTCCGTCCTAAAGAGTTCTCAACGTACGAGTAGATTCTGATACTACTGGGAAAGGTTAAGTACATGTAATTATTTGCTACTGTTATTTGACTAAGATTTTGGTCTCCGACCTTTAACCGTGCCATCCTTTTCAGTTTTTGTGGTTTGCTGATGTCGAAAACATAGAGTTCATTTCCACCAGCGAATACTCTGTCTCCTACAATCTCCATATCCTGAATATTCCCTTCAATATAGAGTTGCCAGTTTGGAAAGCTGTAATCCCCACAGATAGTTGGTTGAGTAGGATCTGTGCAGTCATAGACTTGTATCCCAGCGTCCCGAAAAGCACTTATGACGTAGTTCCCGTACACTCCACTCCTAACTGAAAACCCTTTCGTACTCTCTACTGCTCCCAGAAACACAGGATTCACAGGATCAGCTAAACTATAGATTGTTACGCCATTAGACACCAGGTACAAGTAATCATTCTCGACATGTACATCTCCCAGATCATTCTCGACATGTACATCTCCCAGAGATGACGGATAACTCCCCACTCTCACAGGTAACGTCCGATTACTGCAATCGAAGATTAGTAATTCCCAAGAGCTCACATATGTATAATTTTTGTATATACCTATTCGATCTGTTCTGTTCACTCTATAATATCTTATGCTTTCCGGAGTTGAACTTCCTATTCGAACTGGATTTGTTGGGTCAGTAATGTCAAGAAGTGCTACTGAACCCCACTGACCAATAATGTACCATAACTCTGTCAGCATGTACGCTATGTTCTCCCTGATTTTGAAATCTAACAGATATTCATAAACCCCTAATTCATAACTTCCAACAACAACAGGATTCTCTGGTTGGTGTACATCAATTATCTGTATTATGTTCGAATAGCCCTCTCCTTCCGTGTAATTTATCAAACTGACATAAAGTAAATCGTCCTGGATACATAAAACTGTGCCAGGCTCACCTTCGTTTATTAAAATAGAATTTACTTCGTCAACGATGAAAAATCCATCACCCATAATAGTGGCATTATACATTAAAACGAAAAGAAAGAGAGAAGAAATAAATAGCAACTTAAGCAGTGTGCTGATTGAATCCCTTCTTCCTTTGCATCTTTTTTCATTTCTTTTCAAAACTCCCATCACCACAAGTAACCTAATAATATAATATATGACCTTTATCTTATTCTATTTTTCCATTTTATTTTTTAACTAAAACCTATAGTTTTATAAATTCTTTACTTGGAATTAAAAATCAGACCTTTGGGTGTGTAGTAAAGTCCGGACATGCTCTTTTAGTTATTCTTATCCTTTTCTCTTTTCCTTCAAACCAGTCTTCAAGACTCTTCTTTTACTTTTTGATAGCTTCTTATCGACTTGATGACTGACTTTTTGGTTTTTTTTACTCATTTTTCTTTCAGTCATCAAGTTTTCAAGAGATGCTTCTTCGTTCTCTTCCTTGAAGACTTATTGACTTAACAGCCCAATTTTTCTTTCATTTTCTGATGTAAAGGCATTTTATCTTGATGAAGTTATTGTTTATGAATTACCTTTAAATGATGATTTAATGTATAAATACATGTCAAGAAAAATTGATTCATATGTATTCAATTTACTCCATGCTTCTAATATTTCCTCTTTTTCAATCTTAGTTCCATGAGTTAATTTGTTTCTTACACCTGTAATTACATCAAAATTTTCAATTAGGAAACTTAAATCCTTATCTGGATATTTCTTTTTAAAGGGAGCTGTCTTGATTAGTTTAAGCAGATTCTGCATATATTTTCTTGTTTCCTTTATATCTAATCCTAACAATTCCATACATAATTCTCTCATAGTTTTCATTACCGCACTAAATTTCCTTATATATGCAATTTCTATTTCCCCAGCATAATAAGCATTATTTGCTTCATCAAAATATAATTGCATTGGATCTTTTTGCAATCCTACTCCTGATAAATAATCTTCTAAAGTATCACATTCATAATCAAAAATAACCTTGAGAAATGCATTTATGGATTCCAATGCTTTTGGTATTATTTCTAATATTTGTTCTTCTTTTGTTATACTACCTATATGTTGAGCGTCATTTCTAAATTTATGAATAAATGTCACTTCATTTAGGTTCACAATATCGTTCAAGTGGTTCTCAGTTTCACTCGCTTTTTTGATTTCTTTCTTCATTTCATCTAAACAATCTAAAACACCAATTGTGTTTCCATATTTCTTAATTACATCTACTCCCTTATCGATTAGTGATTTCTTTATGATAAGCTCAAATGCACCATCAAGATGAATTAAAACGAATCTTAAATGTTGATGATCTTTATTCTTTTTATATTCCTCTAAATGATGTAATGCTTCTTTTAATGAGCTAATGCCTGAGTTAAGCATAAATGAAGTCATTTTCCCAATTTCCTTATTTTTAAATTGTATAGTTATAATTAATATTTTCTGATATATTAATACTCAATGCTCTTGCTCTGAGCAGACCCACGCAGTCGCTGTTCATCACTTACAGTGATTCACGACGCTCCCCGTGGAACACTATTGATTCTCTAATTTAGCTCTCGATTTTCTCACAGATGAATTTACCATCCTCAAAAGTTATGCCTATCGTATCTCCTTTCTCTAATCCCATGGCTTTCACTATTTCTACTGGTATTGAGAGTTTATACACTCCTGCGTTATAGATGACTTTTCTTTCGAAGACAATTTTTCCCGACATTTACTTCTACCTTGTCTTTATCTTCTTGTACGGAATATTTAAATATTATTGTTTCTATACATAATATGTATTGTTTATGTATGGGTATGAAAATGTCAAAACTATTGTACTCTCAAGAAAAAAAAGAAAGAGGTTCAAAATTAATCATATACGCAAATGGAACAATAGCTTTGCAAAGTAAAACTTCAAAATATGGTATGCATATTCCATCAGGACTGTATAGGTGGAAAAAATTACCGAAAAGGAAAACTGATACCGAGTTAAATGTTTTTGTTGATTTTTGGTATAAAGAAAACCAATTTGAGAAAGTGCAATGCGTCATTTATCATAATAATTACGAATGCTACATACGACCTTTTAGCGATGAGATTCAAGAAGAAAGTATTTTACAACTAATGAAAGAGAATGCTATTCTTAAATGTATAATACCAGAAAAAGTAGATGATATTCAACAACTTCCTTCAACTAATTATTTTAATCGTGCATTAAGTTTGACTGAACAAATAATTCTGCCTGATATAGAGACCTTAAATTTAATCACATTAGGTGGTATGCAAAAAACAAAATATGAAATTTTTTCAGATAATGAAATGAATCTTTTCTTTAGGTGTAGTGGAAAAGTAGACAGAAAAGGAGTATTAGTTTTATCTTCAGAAATCGCCAGATTTATTCAAGATTGGTTCAAGAAAGAGAACCTTTGCTTGTGTTCAATTAATAATCAACTACCATTAGTTTTACCTTTAACAAATCGTAGGAGAAATTCTACTACAAAAATCTACAAAGAATTAAACACTCCCTATTATGGAGATCCAAAAGAGGTTACAGTTTATTTCTCAATCTTGAACTCTCAGTTAACTGAGCATGCAAAGAAGGATTTACAATTGAAATCCCTTCTTAGCGAAAAGGATTACAATATTCTTGCTCTCAAATCCAATTTACGAGTCAGTAACCATTATAACAAGGAATTTGAGAATCAACTAAGAGATTTCATAGATAAAGCTTTTAGGAGTAATAAGGATTCACTGGTTTTATCTGAGGTTGAACTCATTCTTACCGATGATGAATTTCTGTTAACTGGTTGGGATAAAAATCGATTTGATTCCTTAATATATCATCAAGGGGGTATCTCTGATTATTTAGCATTAATTGAAATCAAAACCTCTATCGAACCCTCAAATAAATGTGGAATAATAGAAAGCGCGATTGCTAAGCTATACCATCTCAGAAAACGCATAAACAAGAAAACTATCATTCCAATACTCGTTATCAATGAAGATGTATTCTATAAAGGTAAATTGGTTACCAGAGAATATGGAAACTTGTGTAATATCATCTTAATTGGTCAGATTGAATTAGCTGAATTGATAAAGAATCCCTCTAAGCTTCATGATAGAATAAAACAATATCTTGATAGTCAAAACTCTAAGCAATCACATATACCATCTAAATTACGAACCGTTTATGCAGTGTCTGAAGGTTCTGATTTTGAAAACAAAATAAAACAACAATTACTTGCTGATGGTTACAAAGTTAACTCAAACGTAATTTTCAGAATTCAGTATAAGCACATGGAAATTGACCATGTAGCAACTAAACAAAGTGAGAAAATACTTGTTAGTTGTAAAGACCATTGGAAAATGAAATCAAAATGGAAAATTCTTTCTAAACTATCTGAAATTTTGAATCTTATTGTTTTAAGAAAAGCATTACTTGGATTCTCAAAAGCTCGATTATATGTGAGAATTCATCCAAATTTAAAAGATAAAATCACTAAGATTTTGAACAGCAAAGAAATTACAGAAGTAGATATTTCTATAGAATGAATTGGCGGGTACGGCCAGATTTGAACTGGCGACCTCCTCTTACTGAACTACAAAACTCATCTTGTAGTTTCTCCGCAGGGAGGTGCATTATCCAAGCTATACTACGTACCCTGCTTTTCCTCCTCTTACTTTCTTTATAAAAATATGTATTTTGGTTATTTAATTCCTATTTGGGAGCTCAGCGGTTCGAATCCGCTCACGTCCGCCAATTCTTTTAAGAAATGCTTATTTTTATTAGAAACATTGTTTTTTGAGGAAAAGGAAATGAATAAAAAGAGTAAAACTAAATCTAAAAAAGTTTCAGAAAAAATAACAAACATAGAATTATATCAAACATCAAATGAAAAACCATGCATGTTAACAAAACATGAACAGCTTCTTTTAGAGGAGTATAAATTAATTAACAATTATATAGCAAGAGGATCCTCTACATTTTGGTCACGATTTAGTACTCTATTTTCGATTAATCTTTTTCTTTTTTCAGTATGTTCCTTCTTAATTAAATTATTTCTTGATGTTGATGCATCAGATGATATTCCATTACATTGGGGTATCTACATTATAATAATTACATGTTGTATAATTATGGGTAGTGTAATATCTGTAATTTGGTTTTTTGTAACAGAAAAAAGCTCCGCATTGAATGCCTTATGGAATGATCGAATGCGTATCATTGAAGAAAAATTGAACTCAATGAAAATTCAAACCCTTTTATATGATATTTTTACATTGAAAGATGATGAAAAATATAGTAAAAAGGAAAATAGTGATGATGAACTCAAAACAAAAAGTATTTCTTATGATTTTTGTGATAGATTGAGATTAAATCAAAGAAGCTCAATATCCGCAATTATAAGACATATCCCTTTTACAATATTCTTATTATGGACAATCTTTTTTACTTGCCTAATGATCATAATAGCTATTACACTAATTCAAGATTGTACGGAATATTACAATTTATTTTATCTTTTATTAGTAATACCATCAATTGTTTTTGTTTGGTATTTACGAAAAGTTAGAAAAATGAATAATACAACAAATGCTGCTAATAATAATCAAATTTCTTCTGAAACCAAAGAAGAATTGACTGAACAAGATAAGAATTAAACTAGACATGTAGAGAAACTTCTAATATCGTTCAGTTATTTACCAAAAGGATATTATCCGTTCGAATCCGCATACACCCACCATTTATTTTAGAAATGCTTATTTAAATTAGAAACTTTGTTTTTTGTGGAAAAGGATATGACTAAAAATTCTGATGTTATAAAATTTTATGTGGATAGTGATGATGCGTTATTCAAGAAAAAGGAATTAGTTAGAGATCTTATTAGTGATTCACATTGGCAATCAGATGGTATATACAAAGAAGCTTTACTAAAGGAAATATTAGAGGATAAATTATCAGGAACTAAATATCATGTTGGATCTGGTTTTATTATTAATTAAACCCAACAAATAGCATGTAACAAACAAATAGATATTTTGATTTTCGAAAAGTATCCAACTCATGTTTTTAGACACCATGGTTTTTACATTGTGGATGCAAGAAGTGTAAGAGCAATAATTGAAGTAAAAACTAAATCTGATGATTACAGCAATTTTGAGAAAGCTATTGTTGACATGAATAGAGTGGGAGAATTTCTACAAGAACATGGTATGCCTGTCTACAATCACTTCATAGGTGTATTCGCATATGAAGGTTACAAATCTAAAGAATACAAGATAGAATCACTAAAGAAGAAAGTTGAAACGATATTTAATAAAGAGTCTATTCAAAACAAAATAATCTCGCATTATGGCGTTAATTTTATTAATTTGAATCGAGACATTCTTATCGAACGAAATTATAACAGACTTAGTATTTACAAATTAGAAAAGCAATCATACTCTAATTATAAAGAAAGATTATGTGATTGGTTAATAGATTTGAAATACACTACTCCTTTTGTAGGTGGATAGGGTCATAGATTTCAAAGTCCGATAGAAGCGGAACCTTTCTTCAAAATTCAATTAACTAAAAATAATGAATAAAGAAATCCATTTATATGACCTGAAAGATGATCGGCGGTTCGAATCCGCCCACACCCGCCATTTCTCAATTAGTCATCTTTTAAATATCTATTAAACTAATATAATTATAAGAAATACTAGTGTGGGAGATATTATTTTTGAGTTATTCAAACTTATCTTTACAAACTGCTTGTGATAAGAATGGGAAAAAAATCGGTAAGATAGTTAGCATACATGCTACTACTGACCAAATAACTGTTGCAAAAAGAAGCTTGTTTAGTAGAACAATTACAATAGTTTTTTCACAGAGTGATGTTTTAAAACATGATAAAAAGAAACTATGGTTGAATGTTGATAAGGCTGAATTTAATCTTTTTGTTAAACAGAAGCAAGCTCAGATAAATCAGATGTTAAAATCAGCTAAATTTGCTGAAGCTTCTGGAATGACAAAAGCTATTTCTTATGCTTTTACTTGGGGAAAAGTGTAAGCAAAGATGTTTTGGTAAGCTAAAGGTATATCTTAGAATTCAAATCATTCAGCTTCTGCGATTAATTTTCTTTACAAATCAACATTTATTTCTTCTTTTGCTTTTTTGCCTTTTTACGTTGCTTCTCTCGTTCCAAACGTTCTTTCTTGTATTTTTTCAACATTAATTTATCTAGTTGTTCATCTGTCAACTCTGGTGGTTTTAGTAGTGGTTCAGGATTTTCTATTAGTTCTTTTAGTAAATGTATTGTTGGTCCAGTATAGATTCCAGGAGCCATTCGATCATCAATACTGATTCGTAATTCCATTACTTTTCGAATTTCTATTTTTTTACTTTCCTTATTAATTACAGGTGCATCATGCATTTTTCCTATAGTTATTAATAATCCTGCAGTTCCTAATTCAAATAGATGATGGTACACTGCATCTATCCCTATTGATCCCAAATGAGCAATAAATGCTGTACACCATAATGGCATATCTTTTGTCCAAGAATAGATTGGAATATTGTGTTCATCTGTCCATCGCATAAGCCAGAAAATAAATCTTATAACCCATCGAGGTAAAGCTCCAAAAAATTTGATATCTTTTTCATTTTTATTTTCACCATGACGAGCCTCATACAAGTGTTCGGTAACTCTTTTTTGAGCAGTTTCCAACGTATCAAAAGGATCGAATTCGATCATTGCATTTACTTCTTCTCCCCCTTCAGTTTTTTCTTTATTCACTACAAAGGAAAAAATAATCTGATTTCTCTGCCATAATCGTCGACCAGAAACAAATCGGTTGACTTTTGGTCGAAGTGTTACTGTTCTTGTTGCAGCTGCCAAATAAATCTGGAATAATGTTAATTTATCCTTCTCTTCCCGACCTTTATTATATTCTTCTAAAAATTCAAAGGTATGAGTTAGATCTATTTGTGTATCGTAATAAATTACACTCTCATTTCTTTTATGCATGATATGAAATTCTAATTCATGAAATTTCGAGGTTTTTACTAATTCAGCATCAGGTCTTCTGGGCATTTTGTTCACTTCACTAATTAAACATAACTAACGTGGTTTTTGTTCGTTTATGAGAATAAAATTCTTTCTTGCAATTTCTACTTTAAATAAATTATTTTGTATTAGAATTTAAAACGTAATATCTTAAAGTAATAACTAATAACGTATTATAACATGAATTGTGTACTTTAGATGATTTTTGAGACATTGGTGGGAAAAATGGCTAGACATAGATGTACAGTTTGTAATTATATTTATGATGAGGAAGTTGAAGGTAAGAAATTTTCTGATTTACCTCATTCTTGGACTTGTCCTATTTGTGGTGCCCCTAAAACAGCTTTTGTTTTGATGGGTTCTAGTAAAATTGATGAGAAAATCAAAACTACTGTTGCTGATAAAATTATTGAGCAACTAGTTGCTTTTGGTGTTAAACATGTTTATGGTATTCCTGGCGATTCTAATCTTCCTCTAATAAATTCCATTAGAAAAAACGATAATATTGATTTTATTCTTACTAGGCATGAAGAGACTGCTGCCTTTATGGCTTCAGCTCATGGGAAAATAACTGATAAATTAGGTGTTTGTATTTCCATAGCTGGTCCGGGTGCTACTAACTTAATTACCGGGTTAATGGATTCAGCAACTGATCGTAGCCCTGTATTAGCTTTAGTCGGACAGATTCCAGAGGTTTACTTAGGCAGTGAAGCGTTTCAAGAAATTGATCAAATAGAGTTGTTTAGACCTTTTTCTGAATATGCAGAAACCATAGCTCGGTCCAATCAAGCTCTTAAACTTACAATGATGGCTGCAAAATATGCTCTTAAGAAACCTGGCCTGTCAGTTCTAAGTTGTCCAACTGATGTTTTAGCTGAAAAATTAGATGACAAAATAATATTACCCGAGAAACGATTATTTAAGAACGAAGTTGTTTCTACGGATGAGGAAATAAAGAAAGCAGATGAATTAATAGACGGTTGCAAAAAGCCAGTTGTTTTTGGCGGGTGGGGTGCAAGACATTCTGGTGATTTATTATTGGAACTAGCCGAGAAACTCAAAGCACCTATAGCAACTACATCTCGAGCAAAAGGAGTTATTCATGAAACATATGACCTTGCTTTAGGTGTTCTTGGATCAATTGGTAATAAGCATGCTGCTCAAGCAATTAAAGATAGCGATCTCATTATCATCATCGGTTCTGGATTTAGACAAGCAAACCTCGTTCCTGTAGGGGTTAAAATTCTTCAAATTGACAATGATCCTACTAGAATCGGTAAAACATTTGATGTTAATGTAGGTCTCGTTGGTGATGCAAATCTTATTCTTAAAAAATTAGTACCATTGGTTAAACAAAAAGAAGAAAATAAGGCGTTTCTGAAGAAAACAAAAACTATGCGAGAAAGCCACTTAAAGGAGCTCGAAGCAGAATCTAAAGACCTTTCCATTCCAATAAATCCAGGATATGTTATCCAAGCACTTAGGCGTAAACTTGACAAAGATGCTATTATTTGTGTTGATGTTGGTGACCACACTTATTGGTTTTATAAGAAGTTTATTTGTGAAGGGCATAAAACCTATCTTAATGCCAATATCGCAAGTATGGGATTTGCTTTGCCTGCTTCCTTAGTAGCAAAGCTAGAATTTCCTAATCAGCAAGTTATCTGTTTGACAGGCGATGGTGGTTTTGGTATGTTAATGGCTGATTTTACAACAGCCGTAAGAGAGAAATTAAACATTGTAGTTGTTGTTTTCAATGATGGAGCTCTGAAGAATATTAAGAAGGAACTTGTTCGCGATGGATATCCTGTTTTTGGGGTTGAATTTCCTAATCCTAACTTTGCCGATTTTGCTTCTTCCTGTGGTGGTTTTGGTATACGAGTAGAAAATCCTAAAGAATTAGATGCTGCTCTTACAAAAGCGCTTAACTCCGGGAAACCTTCGATAGTAGAAGTTCTTATAGATTCTAATAAAATGGCTGCTTCAACTAAACGAGTGGACTAATTTGTTCACTCTCTCTTTTTTCACTCAAACTTTATCTCAACAATTGTCTCCTTACTAAAAAGATTCTTTTCTACATTGAGACCCATTTTTTGATAAAGCTCAAATGGAACAGAGATATCTGCAACAAACAATCTACCTAAATGAACTTTTACATTTTGATTATAGAATGCTGTTTTAGGTAAAGCTAATGTTAATGTAGCATCTGCTTTTATTGCTGGAGTATGTACTAGCCCACTAGTTCCTTCAATACCAGATGGAATATCTAAACTAATTATTGGTAAATTCGATTTGTTTGCATAGTTGATTAATTTAGCATATTTTCCTCGAGGTGCTCCTTTCAAACTATAACCTAAAAGAGCATCAATAATTATTGTCTTATCTAAGTATTCTTTGAAGATCTCCTCATATTTCTCCATTTTCTTAATTATTTTGATTCCAGTTTTCTCAATTATCTCTAGTTGTTTTATTGGAACATTTTTGTAATTTTCAATATCACTCACTAAAAGGACTATGACATTAAAACCCCAATTATGTAACCTTCTTGCTGCACCTAATCCTCCACCACCATTGTTCCCCTTACCTGCTAGTACAATAAAATTCTCAGCATCAGGGTAAAGCGCCCTACATAATCGTGCTAGGTTTAGACTAGCATTTTCCATCATTTGAATGAGCGAGATATTGAAATCCTCAATCATTAGTTTATCTACTTCTATCATCTGCTCACCAGTTACAAATGGAATCGTTTTTACAGGTAAAAAGGGAAAATCATTACTCATAGGTCTATGTACCAAGGGAAATTAAAAAATACTATTATAGATAATTTGAGATTGTTTAACTATTATTAGTTAAATACTAATGTTTTTGATTGCAAACAACAGCTTTCAATTTAGGAGATGACTTTCATGGTAAGATTTCTAGCAAAAGTAATCCTCACTCTCGAACCAACTATTGCTAAGGATAAGTTTCATGAAAGCATTCGAGAAATTACTGCCCATCATAAAGGCAATCTTTTAAACATGATTGGTGTTGATCCAATTGTTTTCCGAACCGAATCCTCTCAAGGAGATGTTGATCTCCAAATATGGGTTACCACTATTACTGGTAGTCCTCTTAATCGTTTAGTCTTACCATTTTACTATGTTGGTGCTAGAAAATACATTTTTATGTGTGGCTCAAAAAACAGTGTAAACTTTGTATCAGATGCCTTACAACTTGTTAAGGATAAAATCAATGCTTTATATGAGATTATGATTTTATGCCCAACTAATGGTGATAAGAAAACACATTCTCGATTGAAAACAAAATTCAGAAAGCTTTTTGCTGATAATAATCTCGAGAACTTTTCATTTCACAATTGGTCTGAACCAAATGACTTAGCTGCTATCTTCAAAGATGTTGTTGAGGACATTGTTGTTAATATGCCTCAAGATGTAGGTTATGTCCCTGTTGGTTTTGATCTATCAACAGTTGAGAATATTGCTAGACAACAAGGGTTTGAAGTTACAGACAATCATGAAGTTTTAGCAAAACTAGATGATATTCTATTCCGAATAAATTTACAAAAGAACATTGTTTATGCTGAAAAAAGTGATTGCACTAATTGTCCTAAAGAATGCAAAGTATCCAAGAAGCTTTGCATTGAAATAGCTGATAAAGGATTTTCAACTATGAAAGGTCTTGGCGACCTTCGAATGGTTTCTATTCTATTAGCAATCAAAGATGGAACAATTTTGACCATCAAAGGTGAAAAACCACAAGAAGATATGGAAGCTCAAATAGCTCATCTAAGAGAAACATTTGAGAAGACATGTAAAAATAAGGAAAAATGATGGTAAGAGAGATCTTAACCATCTCTAAAAAATAGCTTATTTTAGTAAACCTTTCTCTTTTAAGAGAGGTTTTACAACATCCATGAGATCTGGGCGACCGATTTCTTGTAAATCGTATTTCACTCTAACAGTTTCATGTTTGATGTTGACGATGCGTGCTAGGTCAATTGGAGTGCCAATTAAAACTAAATCACAATCAATAGCATTGATAGTCTTTTCAAGTTCATCAATTTGTTTTTGACCATAACCCATAGCGGGAAGTATGATTCCTAAATGATTGTATTTTTCAAAAGTAGCTTTAATAGAACCTACTGCTTTTGGTCTTGGATCAATAAGTTCCTTTGCACCAAATTTCCAAGCAGCAATTGCTCCAGCACCAAATTCCATATTACCATGGGTTAGCGTTGGACCATCCTCTACAACAAGAACACGTTTACCTTTTATCTTTTCATAACCATCAACAGTTAAAGGTGAAGCACCATCTATTACTATAGCTTTTGGATTAACATTAGCAATGTTCTTTCTAACGATAGCAATGTTTTCTCTATCAGCAGTTTCCATTTTGTTTATGATAACTACATCAGCTGATCTTAAGTTAACTTCTCCAGGATAGTAGCTAACTTCGTGCCCTGGTCTGTGTGGATCAGTTACTACAATTTCTAAATCGGATTTGTAGAATGGAAAGTCGTTATTTCCGCCATCCCAAATGATTATATCTGCTTCTTTTTCTGCTTCACGAAGAATTCTTTCGTAATCAATTCCAGCGTAAAGGATAATTCCATTTATGATTAGCGGTTCATACTCTTCTCGTTCTTCAATTGTACATCTGTATTTGTCAAGATCTTCTAAGCTACCATATCTTTGACAAACTTGGGAATTAAGATCAGGGTCATAGGGCATTGGATGTCTTATAGCTACAACTTTTAATCCCATCTTTGAGAGGGATACAGCGAGCTTTCGAGTAGTTTGGCTTTTACCACAACCAGTTCTTACAGCACAAACTGAGATAACTGGTTTAGTTGATTTAACAGAAGTCTTTTTCTTGCCTAGCATCCAGAAGTTTGGTCCTAAAGCCATTACCTTGGAAGCTAAATGCATGACATAATCATAAGGCAAATCACTATAAGAAAGAACACAAACATCAGCTTTTGTCTTTTCAATGACTTCAGCTAATTTCACTTCATCATAAATTGGTATACCCTTTGGATATAGCTTACCTGCTAATTCTTTAGGATAAGTTCGACCCTCGATATCTGGTATTTGGGTTGCAGTAAAGGCTACAACTTCATAATTTTCATTATCCCTAAAATAGGTGTTAAAATTATGAAAGTCTCTGCCAGCTGCACCCATAATAATAACGCGAGTTGGATTCATTGGTTTTTCTATCTCCTACCAAGATATTTATTCTACAACAAAACTTAAATTTCAACCAAACGTTGATTTTTTTCTCCTTTATTAAATGAATGGTCGTTTCAGAAATGAGCGTAAATGACTATTTACAGTTTTTTACTCCGAAACTTTTAGAAGTAATCCCCGCAAAAGATAAAAGAAATAGGTTCAAAAGGTTTCAAAGGTGAGACGTGATGACTGAAAAACTATCAGATACGAAAGAATTGATTATTAAGACTCTTGAAAAAACTGGCGCCCTAAAATTCGGTGATTTCACATTAGCTTCTGGAACAAAATCAAAATACTACATTGATTTGCGTATCATTCCCAATTTCCCTGAGGAATTTGAAACAATAATAGATGAAGGTGTGAAGTATATCAAAGAGCATTTTTCAGAAATTGAAGGAATTGTAGGTATTCCAATGGCTGCAATACCATATGGTACCTTATTAGCTTACAAACTAAAATTGCCTTATTATATCTTAAGAAAAGAACCAAAGAAGCATGGTCTAAAGAAAATGATCGAAGGTGAATTTACAAAAGGTCAAAAAATTCTCCTAGTTGACGATTTAATATCTAGTGGTTTCAGCAAAGCATTTGCAATAACCGCTTTAAGAGATGAGGGAGCTGAAGTACTAGATCTCTTTGTATTTATTGACCGATCAGATGGTTTAGCTGACTTTGAAAAAGAGCAATCAATTAAGGTTCATTATCTGATTAATGCCAAAGATATTCTAGCAAAAGTAAAGCAATAGAGTGAAAAATAATGCCTAAAAAATCAGCAATTATTTTACTTAGTGGTGGTTTAGATTCCACTGTTTGCCTGTGGTGGGCAAAAAACCAAGAGTATTCACGCGTGGAATGTATGACCTTTGAATATGGATCAAAAGAAGAGACAGTTCTAAAAGCAGTAACAAAGAAACTAGGATTACTAGCAAAAGTAGATAATCATGAGTTCATCTCTCTTGAGTTTTTAGCTGATTTCTCAAGGAGAATAAATAGCTCATTAGCAAAAGGCAGCACAAAAGAATTACCCAAACTTTCTGATGAGGATCTCGATAACATTGCAATGAGTCAAGAAAGTGCAAAAGCTGTTTGGATACCTGGACGGAATTTGTTATTCCTATCAATAGCTGCAGCTTATTCTGAAACCTTAGGTGATGAAGTGGATATCATCACTGGATTTAATCTCGAGGAAGGAACAACTTTCCCTGATAATACTCAAGAATTCATTGATGATTTTACAAAAACTGCTTCTCGAGGAATTCTCAACGCGAAAGTTAATGTTTTGTCACCAATTGTAGGTATGACTAAATCAGAGATTGTAAACTTCGGTGTAAAGCTTAAAGTTCCATTAGGTTATAGCAACTCTTGCTACAACCCCAAAGGATTTGATGTTACTAATAAGCCAATTCATTGCGGTGTTTGTGAAAGTTGTCTTCGAAGGAAAAGAGGATTCAAAGGAAGTTCTATTGAGGACCCAACAAAATATGACAATAGTAATAATTGAGAGATTGTTAAATAATACTAGATGAAAACTGAAAGGTGAACTTTCATTGACAGATGAAACAAAAATAGAAGGAAATCTCGTAGAAATATTTAGCTCCTACCAAGGAGAAGGTGGATCTGTTAGAGGTTCGACTTTTGGCAGAAGACAGATTTTCATCAGATTTGCTGGATGCGATTTAAAATGCCTTTGGTGTGATACAGCCCAATCAAGAGATCCTAATTATCCTGAATGTAAAGTTGAAAAAGTGCCTGGCTCATGGGAATTTACCACACACAAGAATCCTGTAGACGAGGAATTTATTATTGAACAAATTCTTAATCTTTCCACCAAAGATTTTCACTCTGTTTCTCTTACAGGTGGAGAACCTACCTATCAAGAGAAGTTCTTTTATCAGGTGGTAAATCGCTTGTATGATCTCGAGATACCTATCTTTTTAGAGACAAATGGTTATTTCCCTAAAAGAATAGAAAAAGTAGCCCCACTTATTAGCTATGCTTGTGTTGATATTAAGGATCGTAGTGCTAAAAGCATTAAGAGCAACGAATGGGAAAAGCTCGTAGAAAAGGAGCTGGAATCAATTGCAATTTTGAATAGTCATCCTGTAAAGGTTTTCGCAAAGTTAGTCGTAACCGAGGATACTTCTCTTGAGGATGTTCGCATGTATGCTGATAAGCTAAGAGAAATAGTTGTTCCTTTAGTCATTCAACCAGTCACTCCAGTTGGAGGAGTAAAGCCAATATCACATCATAAGCTGTTTAAAATCACTGAAACAATTGCTGAGGTTCTACCTACAGATTTATATGGAATATCAATACAAGGTCACAAACTTTTATCCATTTTTTGAGAATTTTACATTTTTTTCTTCCAAAGAATTAAATATTGATTGTGGGTTAAAGAATAGAACAGTCTAGATAATTTTAAGTGTGATTATAATGTCCTCAAAAGTTTATTTTGGCTCTTTGCAGCATGGTAAAGGTAATCGCTTTGCTTCACTTGGAGCTAAATTTGAAGAAATTCTTGAAAAACTTGATTTCTCTTCTATTGAGAAGAAAGATAAAGTTGCAATAAAAATGCACCTTGGATTCAATGATGGCTAT
This sequence comes from Candidatus Heimdallarchaeota archaeon, assembly GCA_030602675.1. Taxonomy (GTDB): domain Archaea; phylum Asgardarchaeota; class Heimdallarchaeia; order JABLTI01; family JABLTI01; genus JABLTI01. The sequence continues at coordinate 18,701 of JAUVZH010000009.1, forward strand.
CAAACGATTCCTGTTTTCTTTGTAAGAAAACTGGTTGAAGCCGTCAAGAAAACAGGTGGTTATCCTTTCATTACCGATAACCCTACAGCAGTTTACAATGCAGTAAATAGAGGTTATACCGAAGAAACATGTGGTTGTCCTATAATCCCTGTTGCAGGTGTTAAAGATGGCTACAAATATTCTAAAGAAGTCAATTTCAAGGGTGTAGATTCTGTAGATATGGCTGGAGTTTTACACGATGCAGATGCTTTAATTAATTTTGCTCATGCAAAAGGTCACGGATTATGTGGTTTCGGTGGTGTTATAAAGAACATTGCTCTTGGTGGATTTGCTGCAAAAACACGATGGAATAAAATCCATGGCGTCGTTCATTATGATAAATACTGGGATGCTGATAAATGCACACCAGAACATGCTAAAAAACTAGTGGAATCTTGTCCTGTAAAAGCAATTAACTACAAAGAAGACAAACATGAGCTCCGAGTAGCTTTCTATAACTGTAATCAGTGTATGGAATGTATAAAAGCTGATGAAGGCGTTGGTTGTTTAGAGATAAAACAAGAGAATTTGGATGCTTTCCAAGAATTCATGGCAATTGCAGCAAAACAAGTTCTTGATACTTTTGACAAAAAGAAGATTTTCAACATAAATGTTGCATTACAAATTACTGCTTTCTGTGATTGTATGGGTATGCCAATGCCAATAATTACTAATGAGATTGGTATTCTTGGAAGTAAAGATATTGTAGCTATTGAACAAGCAACTCTAGATTTAATTAAAAAGGAAGGTATTCTTGAATCAAGTATTCCACCATTTTTGAAAAATGTTCAACTTGATCCCAAATTAGATTTACATCCATTTCAAAGACTCTTAGGACCTATGAAAGATCCTTACAAAGTGGTTGAATATGCAGAAAAATTAGAAATGGGATCATCGAAGTATGAATTAATCGAGATACTTTCTCCTGAAGAAACAGCTAAAATGGAACCACCTAAAGAACGATATGAAACTGAACCAACATTTTTCTGAAGAAAAAAAACTGTTCATTTTTTCTTCTTTTTAGCTTTTTTTCTTAATTTCTCTCGCTCTAATCGTTCCTTTTTATATTTCTTTAGCATTAGTTTGTCTAGTTGTTCATCAGTTAATTCTGGTGGATTAATTAGCGGTTCAGGATTCTCGATTAAATCTTTTAACAAATCAATAGCTGGTCCCGTATAGCTTCCCGGAGCAATACGATCATCAATGCTAATTCGTAAGTCCATTACTGTTCGGATATTGACTTTGTCTGTTTCTTGATTAACAATTTGTGCCCTATGCATTTTTCCAATCGTAAAAAATAATCCAATAGTTCCTATCTCATATGTATGATGATAAACTGCATCAATTCCAAGTGATCCCAAATGAGCTACAAATACTGTGCTCCAAAATGGCCAGTCTTTTGTAATACTATATATCCGAAGATTTCTTCTATCTGTCCATTTTAGGAACCATGATATAAATCTAAGTAAAAATCGAGGCATAGCTCCAAATAGCTTGATAATTTCTTCTTGTTCATTTACACCATAACGAGCTTCGTAGATTTGTTTGTACACTCTTCTTTGAACTGTCTCTAACGTGTCAAAAGGATCAAACTCGATCACAGCAAGGACCTCTTCTCCTCCTTCAGTCTTCTCTTTCATAACTACAAAAGCAAAAATAATCTGATTTCGTTGCCACAATCGTCGACCT
>JAUVZH010000341.1 GCA_030602675.1 Candidatus Heimdallarchaeota archaeon
GAAATATTGGGTTAATCTTGAGGTGAACAGTAGATTGGCAGAAGTATTGCTTTACATATTAATATCCGTTGCTTGTGGATTAGCAATAATTGGAATTGTATCTCAATGGATTTTACATAGTAGAAAGAGGAAAGAAACAAGTACATTAACAGAACAAATGCATTATGCTGTTGATCAAACAACAAGAGAAATGCAGAAATTCTTTGATATTTTACGAATGAAACCAACTACTAAAGGACTATTTGGAGAAAACGTTGTTGCGATGTTGCTCTCAAATTTGCCAAATAAATTTGTTAAATCCCAATACCAACCAATTGATATCTCAGGTAGAATTGATTTTGTGATACAACTCCCTAACAGTGATTTGTTTATTCCAATTGATAGTAAATTTATCCTACCTAATGGATTCGAAAATATCGAAGAAGTTCAAATGGATAAATTGGCATTAGATAAGCTAAATAAGAATTCCATCAGAAGAGCAAAAGAAATTATCAAATATACTCAATCAGTTGAAACAACTGATTTTGTACTAATGTATATTCCAGATTTCGTTTACGGAGTTTTAACAGATCAAACATTTCAAAACCTAGCCAAGATGAATGTTATTCCAACAAATACTAGCGGTTTGCTTAGTACGATTTTCATGATCAAAATGCAGTATCGCTTTACGAAATTAAACAGTGCAGCAAGCAGTTTTGGAAATATACAAATGAAAGTATGCCAAGGTATGGAGGAAGTATTGGAAAAAATAAAAACTGGTACAGGTCAATTGCAAAATAGTCTGAATAACATAACGGCAGCAAAAAATGAATTGATTAAATTAAACACTATGTTAAACACACTTGATATAGAAAACTTTTAGCTGATTAAAAAAGATAAATGTTCTTCATCACTAATCAGATAGAGATTAGTCATGAAGAATCTCTAAGTTTTTGATACTTAATTTGAATGACCAACTTTGTAATGTGCAGCATAAAACATTGCTTCGTCGCATTGTAGGAATCCTCTACCGTAATCATGTCGTCCCCATGATACAAGATAGACATAACCAGGAACATAAGCAACATAAACATCTGTTGCTTCCTTGGGGAATCCTCTTAGCATATTCTGTCCTACTCCACCAGCTGCGATCTTAAGAATATGTTCAATATCCTTTTGATCGAACTCTGGATAGTCTTGTAGAATTAGTGCAGCAATAGCAGATACATGAGGTGCAGCCATACTTGTTCCTGATACGTACCAATATCCAATTTCATAGGTGAATGATGGTTTGTAAGGACCAACTATCCAAGCACCAGGTGCCATTACATCTAAATCATGATGTTTTTGTCCTAAGTCTTCATTTGGTCTACTACTGAAATCTTCTAAGTATACTTGGTATTCATTGCCAAAAACGTCTGGAACATTTAGTTCTTCTGGGACATCAGTTAACCAACGATCTCCTGGAACCCAGAAGGTATGGTATAATGCCTCAGTCCAGCCACACGCAGCAGCGGAAATCACTTGTTCGTAAGCTCCAGGCCAGCCCATTCCTGCTTCTCCTTCATTACCGGCAGAACAAACAACAATAACGCCATTTGCAATAGCGTAATTTATTGCTTCTTCTATCATAGGAGTTGGAGTTGGACCACCAAGACTCATGTTGATAATCACTGGACCATCTAGTTCATCTGCTAAATCAGCAATGTAGTAAATACCTGCTGATATCATTTCATCAGTTCCGCCTGAGAGTTGTAAAACACCATATGGTGAATCTACTTCCCATGCATCTAGAACTAGAACTGGTATTATAGTTGCTTTAGGAGCGATTCCATTAACGTAGAAGTCGTTGTTGTAGTTATAGCCGATTATTGTACTAGTGACATGTGTACCATGTCCAGATGCAAGATCAGTTATGAATCCACGATCATCTCTTAATTCAGAAAACATGAGTCCATAAGTATCATCCCACAAGATATCATGTGTAAATCCTTTGCCAAGTTCCCAAGCAATATCGCCTTCTGGGAAGAAAAATGGCCAAAGATTCATTAGACCTGTGTCTAAAACAGCAACGTAAACGCCTTCTCCATCATTGGCGACATTTTCCTTATCTACTAAGTCATACCACCAAGGTGAAGCACTAGGCCATGCTCCGTAATCTTCTGCAGTAGTATCTTCTAATTCAGCTGCTAACATAGGTTCAACACTGATGTCGTAGAGTTCTAGCGAATTGAAGAATGTAGGTTCACTACTGGCAATATTTGTAAACATAATAAAGCCAGGAGTGATTATGCAGACCATTAAAAGTATAGTATATATTTTCTTCATATACACCCAACCTCGTTTAATATATTGTCGAAAAGTTGATTGAAGGAAACTATTCCGCTTTCCGTATTTAAAGCATTTGCCTAAACAATCTAAACAAGTTTAACAAAAAAAATGGTTTTAGGTACTGAATATAAGGATAAATTATATTAATGAGCAAAATTTCACAGTAAACATTTCTTACTATTCGTTTAATCTCTATTGAATTAAACACTCATTACAACTATAACTGGTTTAATACCTCAAATTTAATGAAATTTAGTACATAAAGGAGTTTGATATTTTGAGTAAAAAAACAAAGAAAAAATTAGGAATTGTTGCTGATTCAACATGCGATATGAATCCTGAATTCTTGAAGAAATTTAATATCAGAACAGTTCCCTTAAAGCTAATTTTTGGTGATGAAATTAAAAAGCAAGGTGTTGACATCACAAATAACGAATTTTATCAACGTCTTATTGATGGAGAAATGCCCTCAACTGCTGCACCAGCTCCCAAAGATTTCAAAGTAGCTATTGATGCAGCATTAGAAGAATATGAAGAAGTTCTTGTTTTTAGCATTGGTAATAAATTAAGTGCGACATTTTCAACTGCCACAATGGTTAAAAAACAGTTTTATGATGAACGAGTAACTATTATTGATACAAATACTCTTTCTGTCACAATAAGTTTGATTATTTTACCTGTAGCACGAATGATAGAAAATGGTGCTTCTAAAGAAGAAGTCATGGACTTTGTCAATAAGACCATACCACATACTCAGGTTTTTGGTGGTAGTCCAACACTTAAATACTTGCACAAAGGAGGTCGTTTAAGTGGAGTCAAATATTTATTAGGTTCAGTTCTAGACTCCAAACCACTTGTTAGTGTAAAAGATGGTAAGATCGTTTCCCCAGGTACAGTTCGTGGAGAGAAAGGTCTTCTAAAACTTATGAAAACTGTTACACGTAAAATCGCAAGAAAACGTATGACAGAATTGGTTATTGTAGGACATTGCGTAAATCCCGATAAGGCTAAGGAAGTTGCTGATTACTTGAAAAGCAGACCAAATGCTCCAAAAGAGGTTCTACTCTGGGATATTGGCCCAGTTATCGGTACACATCTAGGTCCCGGCACTATTGGAGTTGTTTGGGTTGGTGAATTTAACGAAAATTGGATCAAACGCAAAAGACAATTACGTTTCTGGAAGCAAGAAAAATCTGATGAAGAAGAAGATTGAAAACTAGATGTTGGTTTAGGATAGATAACCTTACAAATCTTCTCTTTTTTCTTTTTACTATCAATTATTTTATCTTCTAATTTCGATTTACATTCTATTATCTCTGGATTAAGTTTGCTGAACAAAATGTGATTTATGTAAAAAAAATACAAATTAGATTTAGATGAAATCTTATAAAGAGATATTAGTAATTAATCTTGGTTTGTTATAATGGAAAGAGAAGACGCGGTGATAGCTGAAGTCGTTAAAGAGGATAAAACAAAACCCTCAATGAGACAACTC
>JAUVZH010000255.1 GCA_030602675.1 Candidatus Heimdallarchaeota archaeon
AAAGGATGTGTTATCTTTTATGTGATTCAAAGCATAGCTAATAAGTGGTTGTGTGATTTCTTCACGATATTTTGGATCAACTATTAATTCCATATCATGGCAACTATCCTTAGATCGTCCAACACTTACAAACAAAATTCCAACAATCATATCCTCATAATGAATCGTCCATCTGAAACTTTTCATAGGAATAAACAGCTTAACAAATGGTCTAATTAGTCTCATAAGAAACGGTTTTTTGTATTTTATTTTATTAACAGGCAAATAGTCCAAAACTGATTGGGGTGTTGCACGTTTTTCTAACTCATACATGTTAATTCCTGTTTGTTTATCTTGCTTTCGAATTTTAATAGAATAACCAGCTGGTAATTCTTGTTTATTTGTAGAGGTTAGTTTGTCATTTTCAAGCTTCATTTTCATTCTAGTGTCAAAGTGATGGAATCCAAGGTTTCGATATAATTTATAGGCTGGTTCATTTTCCTCTAAAACCTCTAAGACACACATTTTAGCATCATGTTTCTTTGCATGATCTAAAGATTCAAAGATCAATTTTTTAGCCAAACCTCGTCTACGATAATCTGGATGAGTTGCAACCATTGCGATCTCCCAAAAATTACCGCTATAACCGATATTAACTGTAGAAATAATTTTTCCTTTACTATTCTCGTAAACAAAACCATCAAGAACATGCCTAAAATTCTTTGAAAATAGACCTATGAATCTGAAGAAGGGCATAAATGCCTTCATCTCAGATAGCATTGCTCTAACTGATGCCCCCTTTTCTGACAATTCCTTCTCAAAGATTTGATCATAAAAAGGAATCAATTCCTCGAAATCTTTCTTTAGATTTAAAGGACGCAGAGTAAATTCTTCGTTCTCAGATTCTTGTATTAAATGTTTCGTTTCCACTTTTGTTTCAGTCATTTTTTTCTCTTCCAAGGATTTATTATTTGATGATTAAAATAATTTGATGATTAAATCTTTATCAATCACTTATATAAATGATTGGATAATTAAAATAATTTGATGATTAAATTTTTATAATAGAATTAATAGAAGTTTATGCAATTAAACTGAGGATTAGAAAATGGCTAAGAAGATTAAGGATTTGGATGTTAAATACAAGGATATAAAAGAAGACAAGAAGATTCTTGACCGCATAGCAGAAGTCTATAAAATTGAAACAAGGCATGCAATAATAATGGCCATTAACACATTTGGTTCATCTAACATTAAGAAATTAGCTAAAATACTAAGTAAAAACGAAGCCACTATTTACTATCACATAAAAGAATTAACAAAAAAACCGGAACTACTACGAATTGATGAAGAGCAAACTATTGCTCAAAAAGGTATTTTTTATCAGCTAACTGATCTAGCATTGAAACATTTCAGTGAGCCACCTCCAGAGAAAATGGAAGATATTTTTACACAATTATATGAAATCATATCTGGCAAAACAGATGAGGAGATTGCCAAATTTTATTTTGATTTGATGGCAAAAAACCCAGAAATAGGAGACACAGCTCATAGAGATAGAAAGAGATTAGCCTATAATCATATACTCGAGAATTTCATGATAAATAATTTGGAAAGAATAGAACAAGCTATTAAAAAAGGAGCTAAACCAAAAAACAAGCAATATCCTATTGGTAGCATATCCATAAGTAATATTGATTTGAAAATCTCTACTCCTCGACACCTATTTGAGATTCTTAAAGTAATAGCAGAAATGTATGGCAAGTTGTCTCGTTTACAAGAGAAGTTTACAAAAGAAATGAATGAGCAATCCATTCCTGAAGAAAAACGCATAGATATTCATTATCATACTGTAGGTGGAGAGCTGGCAGAATTTGAGCTTGAATAGTAATGATGAGCTACATTAGTCTGAATCTTTTTCTGCAAAACGAAGTCTATCGCTCAATTTTGGCCATTCAGCAGGATAGTTAACCCTAAAATTCGTTGTTTCTCCAGCGATTTTGTTTACTGCCCAGTTAGCCCATTCACGAACTCTAGTATTATCATCTTGAGTAGCATCTTGAAGAGCTGGTAGTGCAGAGGCAGCTCGTTTTTTAAATTCCCCGAGAATAATTGCAGCATGGCTACGGAATTCCTTGCTATCATCTCGCTTCATAACATCTATGAGAATAGGAATTAATTTACTATCTTTTTCACCTATTTCACCTAAAGAAAGAGCAGCCCATTTACGTACCTCCCAATTATCATCAGTAAGAGCTTTTGTTAAAGCCCGTCTAACACTCTTATCCTTTTCTCCCATAATCCCAAGCATATATGCAGCAACAGCTCGTGCTTTAGTGTCTCCAGTTTTCAAATCTTTGATGTAACGTTTGACATCCTCTTTGTTCAATTGAGTTTTGAGTTCTTCCTCCATCTGAACCACCGCTGACATTATTAATTAGTTTTAGTATCCAAAAATCTTTCTCATAAAAAGAGGAAAATTATAACTCATATTTTGAACACATTTAACTCTAATGTAATTTAGCTGGATCTCTGTTGTTTCTTTTTTAATTATATATTCCTCTTTTTCTCCACTAGTCTTAATTCCAGTTATTGTTTTATCTGAGTCATAGCAAATTTCAAAATTTTGATTAAAATCTCAATAAACAGCAATATTTTACTTTAAATTTATCTAGAAAAATCTTAAGTTGAATCATACCCTACTTCAAGCATTTTGAACTAAGATAATAATCCAAGCTACAATCATGTAGATAATAAAACCTATAACTACAACACAATTAACAATTAGACCGATTTTTCCAAGTCTATCTTCCCTTGAGATAACTCCTAGTACTATACCAACGATAGTTATAATTGCAAATATTGGAATTAAAATAAACACAGCCATACTCATCTCAGAGGCCCCTAAATAAAAACCAAGTGGATAAGCAATAAGAGAACCAAATCCGATAATAATTGATATAAGACCAAGAATAGATGATGTTTCTAGATTATTTGATGTTCTTCTAGCTATTCGAGCTTTCTCTCCATAAAGTCTTGGTTTTACGAAAGTGTTTCCACAATTAATACAGTACTTACCTTTGATTGAAGTATATTCAGTGCAAACTGAACAAGGGATTAGCTCAGATAATTCTTGTATGAAACTTTCCCAGAGAGCACTTAATTCTCTTGAGCATCTATCGCAAAAGAATTTTGATTGTCCTGTTGAGCAGTTATAAACGAATTCTTCTTGCCACATTTTGGACAAAAAACATATTCACTTTTTAAATCTCGGAATTGCTTCTCAGTAGTTTCAGTTTCTATTTCTTCATTAGTTGTTTCCAAATCAAGAGAATTCTTCAAAATTTACGCTCCTAATGAACTATTCTGGATAGCATGAAAAAATGTTTCGCACCAAAATAGTTAATCTAACTTGCAGCATTTAACAATCCTATGGTTAAATTAGAGAATTTAATGGACTAAAATAATTGCTTGGCATTGATTTTTCTAAAATTTTCCTAGTCAACAAACTTTAAGTTTAGGATATTTCTTTTGAATATTAAAAAAGTATAATCGTTAATTTAGTAGTTGTGTGATAAAGATGGTACAATGTCCTTATGTTAAAGGTGATTCAATTACCTTAGAACATGAATTTGAAATCTCAAATCTCCTTTCTGAAGCTCAAAATTATTGGCTTTTTGATGGAGTTCAAAAATTAACAAACAAAAAAGTACAGATTAAGGTCTATAACAATGAAGGGTTTTCCAGTATTTTCTCAGCGGAAAATGCTTGGATAAGCGAAGTTAATAATCTTAAATCTGAAGCTGAGCAACCAAGACTACCTGGCAAGTATCTTGAATCCGGTGTGATAGAGGACTCAGGAGAAAAGCTATTCATAATAATCTTTGATCTAGAAATTCCTACTGAAAAAGAAGTTGATGATGAAATTGACCTAGATAAAGCAGAAGAAGAAAAACAAAGCTATGGTCAACCTGTTGGTGCAGTGTTTGAAAAACTTCAAGATTTAAGAGATGAAAGAGAAATACTTCAACCTCCAGTAGTTAAATCAAATGATTTGGATAGTTTTGATGAAGTAGAAGAAGAATCAATAAAAGCCGATGAAGGTTATGAGCTTGAACTTACTGAAGAAACAATTGAAGAGGATTTAGCTCCCGAAACAATCGAACTTGAAGTAATGCAAGAAGTTGATAGAATAGTAAAATCTGAGTTAGCAGAAGAGCTAGAAGAAATTGAGGAAATCGAAGACTTACCAACACCAACATTAGCTGGTGCACCTGGATTTGCACCTTCAGCACCAAAAAGGAAAAAAGCTGCTTTTAAAGGAGCGAAAAAAGTAGAAAGTAGAGAAGAAATAGTAGAAGAGGAAAAAGACTATCTAAAGCATGTTTCTATGGAATATTTCGATAGAATGAACCCTCAGAATTACTATCCAATGACCATCAATATAACGGATATCATCAAAGAGAGAATGACTCCAGTTGTAAATCCAATAACTGGAGAACGCAAAATCCAAAAGCAATCTGAAATGGATGTAACATTAAAAGATCCTATCATAACAGTCAGACCCACTATTCCCGGATGCAGTGTTGTTCCTAGAGAAATTGATACTGATTTCACACAATCTGAGGATGAATTAACATTCTTTATAACTCCTGGAGTTAAGGGGAAGATTCTAGGACATATAAAATTCATAAATGAAGGAAAAGAAATCCATGCAATTGATTTAGAAGCAAAGGTTGTAGACCCACGTTTTGCGAGAGTTGTTGCTTATTTTGGGATACTAGCAAGTTTCGTTCCAAAGATAATTAGCATTTTAGGAATTAATCTAGGACTCAATTCAACACTAAATGATCTTTGGTCGGTAACAGAAGCAACTTTTGGCGGAATGAGCATTGCTAGTCTTATAGCTTTAGGAGGAATAATTCCT
>JAUVZH010000311.1 GCA_030602675.1 Candidatus Heimdallarchaeota archaeon
TTATCTGCATCTCCCCACAATCCATAAAGGTATTGAGTAAACCAAAAATGAAATGTAACTCTGAAAGTATTACCTATATGCATCATCAATAGGTTTGTTATATGAGCAACTACTTTATTTTCCCACTTTGCTGGTGTGATAAAGATAAGTGCACCTAGCAAGGCTCCAGCTTCCATTCCTGTGCAAGCGCGAATGATCAATAGTTTTCTAGGATAGTCTGCACCTAGATTTAATCCTGGAAAATGCGGTGTTCCAAAACGAACGATACCACCGCTAAGAGGATCTGTATCAATTCTTTCAAACATACCAGGATTTGCATTTTCATATCCAAATAATACTTTTAACAACCAAACTGAATTATCTCTTACTAAAATTTCTAAGAACTCAAAAGCGCCTACCCAATCTAGAACATAATAGATAATGAATATCAGAACTAGAAATACAGGAAAAGTTCGTAAAAAGAAATTCAATCTTTGTCGAGGATTTTTGGGGTACCAGGATACAAAACTCATATGGATCAAACCTTATGTTGATTTCTCAAAGTGATTCAAAAATATTTGCTTTGCTTTTCTAAGGTTGATGAATTAAAAAATGATAGGGGAATAAATGTTTGCAATCTTATTTACTACGAGTAAAAATTAGTTATACTTCGTTTTTTAACCATTTTTTGATAGTTTGTTGTCCTAAACCAGTAATTTGCCAAATATTTCTTCTAGCTCTTTTCCTTCTAGTAACGACATTTTCTACTAACATGTTTTTTAGATGGTAAGTAATCGATGAATAATTTATACCAACACCCTCCATAATTTCTGAAGTAGGAAAAGACTTTGTAGGATTTTCATGAAGTAATTTCAAAATTCTATTGCGTACTTGTAATCCCTTCTTAGTATTTCTTTTCTTTCTTAAAATGGCTTCAGACCTTTCGATTCTTGTTTTTGACAAATTTCATAACAACCCAGAAAATCTAGTAAAAATACTAATCTCTGATATAATATACTCGATTGTTTTTAATAACCATTTCTTATGCAATGAAAAAATAAGTTAGGTATAATAGCACATTTTTTAAGTCGAAGATAAAGTTAGAAAAATAAATTCATCTTAAGAGTTACAGTTGTGATAAAATGCCAGAAAAAGTAAAGAAAAACGAAGAAAACATAGAAGTTAAAGAAGTAGGTAAGATTAAATTCGAAAAAATAATTCGTTCTGCAAAAATCCATAGTCCTTTAGACAGCTACAAGCTTGTGGAGCAAAAAATCGAGTTCAGAAAAGATCCTTTAACAAATCATTACTCAAGAATTAACAAATTACGAGCAGATCGTGTTAAACAAGCTACGATGCCTAATGAAAATTACGAGCAAAATTTACAATCTGTTATCGAGAATTCTTCTAAGAAATGTTTCTTCTGTCCTGAAAATGTTGAGAAATCTACTCCAAGATTTCCCAAAGAATTAGGATTAGGCGATAGGATAAAACAAGGAACTTTCACGTTATTTCCAAACTTGTTTGTTTTTTCACAATACCATGCGGTAGGTACTTTAGGAGATCAGCATTTTACTCCATTACAAGATTTTTCACCTGAAATTTGGCAAGATGCAATAGAAGGTTCAATTAAATATTTTAAAGCTGTGAATAAATTTGATGAATCTGTAAAATATCCGTCAATCAATTTCAATTATCTCCCACCATCCGCGTCATCGATAATACATCCACATATTCAAATTATTCAAGATGTTAAACCAACAAAATACTGCGAAATTCTAATGGGTAGAAGTAAACAATATACAAAAAATGGTTCAAATTATTGGTTAGATCTTATTGAAGCTGAAAAGGAAATTAATGAACGGTTTATTACTGAAAATAACTTTATGGCTTGGATAGCAACTTACTCACCTTTAGGGAAAAATGAACTAACTGGAATCGTTAAAATTCCAAAAACAGATATAACTGTATTTACAAAAGAAGAAAGTGCGGAATTGGCAAGGGGCATTTCACAGGCACTAAAAGCTCTTTATATTGGAAGAGGAGCAACATCAGTGAATATGGCTATATATATAGGACCAATAAATGAAGATCATTCAGATTCATTTCAAATTAACTTAAAAATTGTCACAAGACCAAACCTTATGCCAAACTATACAGGAGATATTGGGTTCATGGAACTTTTGCATTTTGAACCAATCGCAGCTGCAACTCCAGAGGATATAGTTGAATCTGTTAGAGGGTCTTTTAACAGATAATAATAAAAACTTACACATTTTACTTGATTTATGAAACAATTTGATTTGAATAAAATTCCTCGAGCAAAAATATGCTCATTGCCTACGCCTATTCAATATATGAAAAGGTTATCTGATCATTTGAAGGGAGTAAATATTTACGTTAAAAGAGATGATCTAACAGGAATTGCTCTTGGCGGGAATAAGAATAGAAAAGTGGAATATTTACTTGGAGATGCTTTGAAAAAGAATGCTGATACAATCATAACTGAAGGAACTCTCACATCAAATCATTGTTTACAAGCTGCTGCTGGTGCAGCTAAACTTGGATTAAATTGTGAATTAGTTCTATCAGAGGTTCATCTTGAAAAAAAGATCCCTATGAATCTATTACTTGAAATGCTCATGGAAATAAAAATCCATCGAGTAAAAACTAGTTCTGAAAGAAAAGCAAAAATGAATGAAATAGCAGCTAAATTGAAAGCTGAAGGAAAAACTCCTTACATAATTCCTTCAGGGGGTTCAGATAAGATAGGTTTTATTGGATATATTAATTTCATACAAGAAATAGCATCTCAATCTAAAGATATGGATATAACTTTTGATTATTTTATTCATGGAACTGGTAGTGCTGGTACTCAGGCAGGGTCCATTGCGGGTAAGAAACTATTTTACCCAGATATAGAAGTAATTGGAATTAATGCCGGTTATAGTAGGAAAAAGATAATTGATGCTATAAAGACTATAATAAAAGATTTTGAAATAGAAAATTCAATTGAGCTAAATGTTGATGATACAGAAATCATTGTTTTAGATGACTATATCGGTGATGGATATGAGGTTCTTTCAAAAGAACTGATAGAAACTGTAAAGCTCATTGCTAACCTTGAAGGTATTTTTCTTGATCCAGTATATAATGGAAAAGCAATGATTGGATTAATAGATTTAGCAGAAAAAGATTATTTCCCAAGAGATTCAAATGTATTATTCTTGCATTCTGGGGGTAATCAAGCAATTTACCATTATATTGATAAAATAATTGAGAAAATGAAATATGATACTTAGCTAATGAAATTCTATGTTTTTTTGGATTTAAAATTTCGAATGGTTAAGCCAGAAATATAAGTTACTACTATAAGAGAAGAAATAGTAATCCAGAAACTATCAAAAGCGGTAATGTATGTTGGATCAGCATATCCAGCTATTGCTAAATATTCTCGAGCTTTTGCTAAATCATAGTTGTATCGAACAATGTTAGGATTACACCAGGCACTCATAGTTGGACAAATTGGCCAATCGTTGATGAACATCTCTCCACCATGAAGAACATTATTCATTTCTAAACGATTAGTTGCATAAGCAATAGCTTTTCTAATTGCTAATCCAATTGACATAGATGGCTCATGCGGACAAGATTCATTGCTCTGCATAGGTGTTCCTCTTGATGGTCGAAGATTATATCCGAAGAATCCGAATTGGTAACTTAGTTTAGATAAAACATCAAACAATGGATCATTGGAGTATTGATTTCTCTTAAAAATAGAATCATCGAGACTTATTAAATCGATATTTCCTTTATCAAATTCAGCTAATGCTTGTTCCATAATTGGTAGGATTCTAACTCTAAGCTGGTTAATACCGTCCCAATTTGCTCCAAATCCGAATCTTCGCTCCCAGTCCAAATTTGTTACAGACCATAATCCAGGATCTAATTGCCAACAATCATCTCTCAAAGTAAGAATTGTTTCAAATCCCTCTGTAAATTCTGCAATTTCAAATAATCCAGTACCAAATGGATGTGTAGCAAAAATATTCCATGACTCATGCAAGATATCTGGAGTTGCACCATCACCTAATTGTGTTTGGTTCAAGTAATGCTCTGGCAAAATTCTTTGTGATAATGTGGCTAAGCTTGGTGCATATGGTTCATTTTCAGGAGTTGATGAATCACCATCAATATAGAAATCAATGGTGTATTGATCAACAATGTCCATTTTTTCTAACC
>JAUVZH010000192.1 GCA_030602675.1 Candidatus Heimdallarchaeota archaeon
AAACTGGATCTACTTGGAAATTTCCAAGTAGATCCAGTTTTCTTCTCAAATCGTTATAGGAGCTACAGAATTAAGGGGCGTATTTCTTATGATATCTCACCTAGAACTTGGGGGATACATCCAATATCCGGAATGAAAGGACTAGGTGATATCGCTGAAACAATTCTTGGAAAAGGGAAAGTAGATTTAGAGCGTACTACAGGCGAAATTTGGCGTTCTGGTTTTTTGAAAGGAAATAAAAAAGATCAAAAGAAACTCAAGAAATATTCCTTAATGGATAGTAAATTAACATACGAATTAACTTGGAAATTAGGAGTACAAGGTTGGTTGGAAGTTATAAGATTAACTGGATATCCTCCAGCTGAAGCTCCTGGCAGTACAGAGAGAATTCATGGAGAATTTGAACTAATGAGATTTGCTATAGTTCAAAATGTTCTGATACCTATGGCTCCGAGTGATAATGAAGTTGCTAGAAGAAGGGTAGAGAGGAGGAAAAATCCACATACTGGAGGAACAGTTCTGATTCCAAAGGGTACTTTACATTTAGGTGTAATTATTACTGATTTTCGAAGTATGTATCCTTCTGTATGTGTTGCACACAATATCGGAGGTGAGTCCCTCAAGAAGTTCAGAGAGATTGAAAATGTTGATCCATTAGAACTATTTCATTCCAAACCTCAATCATGTCTTTCATTGATGCAGGAAACTTTGATTCAAAGGAGAGAACAAACGAAAGCTGCTATTAAGGAAATTGATGATGCTCTAGATAAAATAAATGAAAAAAAGTCAAGAGAGAAATTACTGCTAAAAAGAGAAGTATTGGACAAAGAGCAGTATTCCATGAAAATAGTAGCAAATTCAATGTATGGAGCTCATAACTATATTAGGAGTCGTTTTTATTCAATTACATTAGGTAATGCAATAACTAACATTGCTAGAACATATATCTTAAGAATGGAAAAATTACTCGAGGATGTTTCCAAAAAAGTTACTTCTGTCGAGATTATCTATGGTGATACTGATAGTGCTTTCATTAAAATTTTAGATGAAACTCTGGTTTCTGCCATCTTTAATGAAAGAGATTCAAATAAGAAACAAAAATTAATGGCGCAATTAGTAACTTTAACAAATGATATTCTAAAAAATCTCAATTCCAAATTCCCTGAAGCAATGGAATTAACTTTAGAGGATATTGCATACAAACTTATTTTTAAGCCTGGAAGAGCAAAAGCATATAGTTATTTTAGTCTTTTAACAAATAAGCTCAAGATTACTGGTTTTGAAGCTGTTCGTTCTGATTGGTCAATTCTCTCAAGAGATGCACAAACCAAAGTTCTTGAGTTAATCTTAAAAGAGCCTCATGTTCAGGTAATTTCTCAAAGTGATGCTGAAAAACATGATGATACTGGAATTCAGAAAGCTAAAGAGTATTTATTTGAACTAGGAATTAAAATTTTACAAATGCCTGCAGAGGAGTTATTATCCAAAGCAGTTATTCTTTCACCTATTAAGAGAGCTCCATCAAAATATAAAACTAAAATGCCTGTTATTCAGGCTTTCCTTGATTATGCTAAGAAAGAAAATCTTGATCCTGAAACTTCATGGAAGGATATTGATAAATTCCAATGGGTTATTACTCCTGGCAAAGGTATTCTTAGCGATCGTGCTAGACACCCAAAATATGCTAAGGATATTGATCGAGACCATTATTTAACTGAAATTTTGAGAGCTTCTGAAGGTTTTGGCTTGAAAATTTCTTTACAAGAAATAAAAAACAAACTTTTAGTGGAACCAATTGATGAAATCTTTGAGCGAATAAAAAATGCTTCATCTGATACTGAAACTACAATCAATCAAAATGAAATTAGATACAATGAAACAAAGAAGGACAAAAAACCCAGATCTAAACAAACAAAGATAAGCAAATTTTTCGAAGACAATTAATTCACAGTAATTTGTCTTCTTTTAAAATATTAAAAATATAGAAAAGAGGTTAGATAAGAGCTTTAAATAACCGTATGTTCTTTTTCGATTTTCTCTTTTCTTTTGTCTACTCTACCCATTACGAATTTAACTAGATAATAACCTATTACAATGGGTAATGCAAACATAAATCCACATAAAATCGTTCCGAGCAACTGCCAACCGAAATTTGTGCTGCCTGCCAATTTGTCCACCAATTTGATTTACTAATATGTTATATATTTGAAATATAATTAACTTATAAGACTTTTTACGATTTCAAATGATACTTTTTTTCTAGTGTTTGATATATTTAACTTAATCGCTACCTACCTACATACTAATGTAATAATTCATTCAAGCTATTTATAATGTAATCTGGATGAACACTTTTTATTTCTTCATAGTTGTGTTTACCAGTAGTTACAGCAATGACTTTGATGTTTCCTCGTTTTGCTGCTTCAATATCATGAGTGGAATCACCAATTACTAAGCAATGAGATTTGTCAAAATTCGCTTTCTTAGCTACTTTCAGAAAAACCTCTGGATCAGGTTTGCCAATTATGATATCCTCACCGGTAATTATTGTAGTAAAGAACCTAAGAAGGTCTGTATCCTTCAACATCTTGGTAACATTAAATTTAGGTGTTGAAGACGCTAAACACAACTTGAGATTTTTTGATTTTAGGAATCCTAATAAATCAACGGTTCCATCCAAAATTGGTATATCTGTTAGTAGAGTTGTTAAAATTTCTTCTTTTCTATTTGCAAGATTTTCAAGTCGTTCTTTATCATCTTTTAATGTCGAAATTAATGTTAGTAAGGTATCTTTTGGTGTTCGACCCATATTCTCTTCTATTCGTAATGTTGGGATATCAATCTTTATCTCTTTGAAAAGGATTTCAAAAGCTCGAATATGTTTATCCAAAGTATCAATAATTGTTCCATCCAAATCGAAAATAATACACTTGATATTCCATTGTTTTATTAATTGATCAATTAATGTCATCATTCATCAACAAGATTACAACAACTTGATTATAGTTATTATTTCAATAAAGGTTTATCTAATTTCCATTTTTAATAGTACAAAATAGAATTAAAGTTTAAAGAGCTTGAATGAATAGAAGGAATAATATTAACAGGTGGTTATAAATTTGACCCTCGAAGATGAATCAATAGAAATCAGCAAGGATGAAGATATTACAGTGGATGATGAAGAAGTAGCAGAGAGGAAATCAACAATTGATTCATGGAAAAACCTAAAGTTTATGCCTAATAAAAAACGTTTCATTATCCTGTCAATATTATTTAGTGTTTTAGAACTAGCTGGGTTATTGATATTTGCTTATAGTTTAATAACAGAAGATTTTCCTACAGGATTATATGATTTCGGACTTTTTATCTTAGCTCCTTCTTTTGGGTTAATTCTCTCATATTTTGTAGAAAATAAAAAAGAAGCTATTGCTATAAGCTCTATAAATGGTGGTTCATCCATTTTTATTTCCTTAATTATTTACATAATTACAGAAGCAACCCTGGAATTTCCAGATTCATTGAATGTATCTTTCTTTTTCTTTGGAATACCAGTGATGATGCTACTAGTACAAATTGCTGTAGCTTATACTATGGCTCGTGTTAGACGTTTGTATTATCGATATGGTGATAGCACAGAATATCGTGATAGTGATGAAGCAATGATAAAAGAGTTGCGCGAAAGTCGAATAAAACGAGGTATTGAACTAGAACCAAAAGAGGATCAAGAAGTTAGAACTGAAGATTATGAGATATCAGATTCAGAATAATGATATGAGTTACTCTAAGCTAATTTTCATCGAAGAAAAGCCAGAGTAAATATCTGCCGGGGAGAAAAATTCCCCAGCGATTTTACTTCTAATCAAGAGGGATTTAGGATCCTTCATTCACAAATTATTTCATCGGCCAAAATACATTGCAAGGGTTCCTAAGATAATTATACTATAGTTCGAAAACTAATTAAAAACTCCGTAGTAACAGTTCATTGAACAGTTCAATCAAATTCTGAACAATAAACTCAAAGAAAAGCGTTTTTCAGCAGGAAAGTGTTTAATAAAATATGGAAGGTATGGGAGTTTTCCCCAAAAAAACTCCCGGTTTGATCCTTCATTTTAGTTTTATTTTTTAGCTTAGATCACTGTTTTGATAGATCAAGAAGGCAAAACTTCTTTGAGTTATCATATTAATATATATACGAACTTAAGTTAAATACTCCGAAGCTACAGTTCGCGAACTGTTCAGTGCAATTCTGAACAATAACGAATCATTTTTTAATTAAAATAGCTTATTAAACACATAAAATATCATGAATTGGGGATTTCAATCAATAAAAAATTTGATGTGGTCATAAAATGTTGGGACAGCACGGAAAGAGAATCGCATTAACGAACATAATAATCATATTGGTTTTAATCTCTCTTTGTGCATCAGATATCACAAATGTTTCATCGCAAGCAAATTTAATTGAAGAAGATGATCATTATAAAATATTTGCTGGTAATTATTATAATCTAATAGTTCCAAAAAATGCTGGACCAATGGTTCTATTTGATATACCTAATCTTGGTCTAATTAAAGTAATGTTAAATTATATCTCGGAATATTTTAGTCCAACACCATATCTCAGTTCTCTAGATTACTTAGATGGAAAGGGGTACTCTCTTGGAAATTTAAATTGGGATTTAGTTGGTATTTCTGATGCAGAAAAAACATATGTAAATTTTACTAAAACTAATCTAGATAGAAATACTTCAATCGATTTATCCTATCTAGTTTTTAATGATAATTTAACTTATAACGGATATGATATACAAGGTTTAAAGAATACTTATTTTGAAATGAAATTAAATGATTGGGTTTTTTCCGAAGATACTAAAGGTATAGCATTTAATATCAAAGCATCATTTGAATCAACCTTTGAATATAATAGATATGGACCATTTCATGTTTCAAATAAAGATCAATATATAGCTAAACTTCTCAGAGAGTCAAGTGAATT
Organism: Candidatus Heimdallarchaeota archaeon; assembly: GCA_030602675.1. Classification (GTDB taxonomy): domain Archaea; phylum Asgardarchaeota; class Heimdallarchaeia; order JABLTI01; family JABLTI01; genus JABLTI01. The sequence goes on from JAUVZH010000192.1 coordinate 4,997, forward strand.
CGAATTAATAATTAATTCAATTATAACTTTAGGAACTACTGAAGGTTATGAGATACTTACTGAAACAACGTTTTTTGCAAATTACAATATTCCTGCTCAAGGAGCCAAACCTTTGGATTTGTGGATTTCGGTACCTTATAGAGCAAACATAAAACAAATTAAATTCAATTTTCTTTGTGGTTATAAAGTAGATTCCACGGAATCAACCTCAATAGCTTCTTTTGCAATCTTTTCTTCCACTTTTGTAATTTTGACTTTTGCTACAAGAATAATAATTAGGAAATGGAGAAAATAAATTTGGGGATAAATCAACAAAAATACTGGAAAACAAAAAATCTATCAGTAGTTTACCTTTTGTTTTCATTGATCTTAACATTATCATTATTCAATAGTAATAGTACATTCAATGCCAAAAATAATAATTTAGCTATAAAACAATCATACAATCAATCTGATTTTATTACAAAAAAATATAATGAGAATCTCACCAGAATTTTCTTTGAATTATTTATCGAAATAATTCCTGAAGACAATGATGTTTCAATTACTGCACAATTTACTTATCAAAATAGTGGGCTAACGCCTATAAAATCAATAATATATGTTATTGATATTACAACTATACTTATTGATAGTAGAATCTCCTCTGTTGATGCTTATGATACATTAGGTAATCTGTATTATAAATGGGACATCGTAAATAATAATCATCAAATTAATGTCTCATTAAGAAAACCATTAGAAGCTCAACAATTTTATTCATTTTCGATTTCCTATTTATTGGATAGTGCAATTTTTATCAACGAAGAAATAGTTGACACATTTATTCTACAATGGACAATTACAC
>JAUVZH010000242.1 GCA_030602675.1 Candidatus Heimdallarchaeota archaeon
TCAGGTGTAACTCAACTAAACGTCTTAGCTCTGTAACATCTACATTCTGCTCTTGTAAGCAATCAGCTGACAAATCAATTTTATTGAATAGTTCATTTTTATGTATGAATAAATGAACAAGCTTTCTGGCAGCTAACCAATAGGTATCATCAAATACCTTGCAGGTAATATCTCTTCGCTCATTCTCATTCTTTGGGCAATAATCTATGAAAGTTTCATTCAATAAGGGATCACCTTCGAGAAAAAATCGTTCAATATTCTGAATAGTAGTTTCTGGGGGAAAAAGCTGTACATTCTCAAAATAGTTAATCTCATCCTCACCTTCAACTATTTGTTCACCCTCTTCTTCCCTTAATCCATCTTTATCTCGAGTTAAAATATCAATTAGTTCTAAGGGTTCTTGCCGAGAACTGTTTTGTTCCTTTTCTACTTCTCTCCGCTTCTCTCTTGCTTCTATATTTTGTTCAAATAGTTGAAGAGAAGCATTTGAGATATTTGAGTCACCAGCTAAGTAACGCCAAAATATTATCTCACTAATTAGACGAGCTTTGTTTTGGAAACTAATCTTACCATTACGATAGTCTCTAATTGGAACTTGGCAACCAAAACAACAAAAGTTCAACATTTGTTGAGGAACATGTTTCTCCACTTCCAAAAAATCCATACCTTCTTCTGTTTCTAATAATCGTTCTACAATCTGCTTTTCTGTTGTGAGTAAGTAATCATCAATAAAAGCCAAGTCAATTTTCCGTTTTCCTCTTTTTCCAGTAATGAACTTGTTACTAGTCTTTATCGTTGAAGAGAAATCTTCAATTAATTTTCCATATCTCTTTTGCAGGCACTCGGTGAAAACTCCTTTCTTAGCTCTCGGACATTTGGTAAGGTAGAATTCCTCGAAAAGAACATCAGACATCTTAACCAATTTCATAGTCATCATACCCTTCAAAATCAAACCCATAGCTTGGAGATTTATCCTCATCTTCAAACCCATAAGGGCTTTCGTAAGGTTCTTCTGCTAACCAAGTCTGGAGTGCTTCTCGTCGCTTGTTTAGCATTTCCTGATTTAGGAAATATGTGAATCCTTCTTGCAAAATTCTTTGAGCATCAGATGCATTGAGAACGTTACTATCTATCAAAAAACCAAGGTAGTGAATCATTACGCAAGATGAATCATTCTTGTCATTTGCTTCTCGATAGCAAAAAGGAACAAATTTCTGCTCATTAATGAGTTCTGTTAATTCTTCTATTTTCATCTTTGGTAATCTATGTTTAGTGAAATTAAAACCAGTGCAGTGTCCATTATCACAGTTGTTTTGGCAGAGCACTAACAAGTCTTTTTTCTGCAATCGTTTCTTTCCTTGTCGTCCTTCTAAATTTTCAACAGTGATTGGGATAACTTGGTGGTTTGCTCGAAGTAGCTGATAGCTTACTCAACCTTTAATGATAGTTTCTATTTCAGATTCTTTTAACGCTTGTGAGTAATCAAAGTCAGCAACCCTTAGGAGAACCCTTCGTTCACCGACCAATCGCAAGAAACACATCTGTTCAGGTGCTAACTGCTCTTTTTCTTCAGGGGCTCGTATGTGGTCTTTTTCAAATACTACCTTATCCATAACGGTAGAATTCGTTCCAAAATCAATTATTATTCCTGATTGTTGAAAGACTTGGTCAATTAAGTCTGGGTTTTGTCCTGAACCAAGAATTGCTATACGATGTGCTCGAGCAATTTCTAAGTATCTTGCAACAAAGCTCGTCTTTTCAAAAGTTCTTTTTGGAACTAATACTCGTAACTCATCTATGACATATACGTAACGTGGGATATCAAGCTCTAAATCATGTAAACCTTCCATGTAGTTTGATACTATTGAAGTTATCACACTGGCAAGAAATTGGAGTGTTTCCTCTTCTTGTTTTAAGAGGAGTTTATGCATTTGAATAATGATGTTTTTTGTTTGAAGTAACTCTTTTGTGATATTGGATTCTTTGACACAAAAGATATCCTTGAATCGTCCAGTAAATAGTTCTCTGAAACGAGCATTGAGAGCTAACCTCGTTTTCTCCGTCCAACCTATCTTCTCCTCTGCTTTTTCGTCTAAATATTGGTTTATCTTAAGAACGAATGTTTGCATGTGCCACTCATCTGGTGGTTCAAGGTACACAAGGTCGATTGCTTGATTGATGACATACTCCATATAAGCTGAGAGCTCAGATTGATATCCTTTGACAGTAATAATGTATTCCCTTAGAAGATTACTCACTAAAAGCTTGTTTTCCTCAACATCCTCAAGAATTTTAAAGATATTAATACCTAAGGGTGCAACCTTTGAATCAATGATAAAAACAATAGTATCCTCTCTTTTAGCAAACAATCTGGCATACTCTCCTTTAGGATCAAGAATTAGTGCTTTAATGTCAGGATAAAACTCGATTAATTGAGTAAGTAAATGGTAGACAAAGAAGCTTTTTCCTCGACCAGTTTGACCAAAAACAAATGCATGGCGAACTAAATCTTGAGGTTTGATATAAAAGGGGTAACTTTTCCCACTAACCTTTTGGTAAATCTCACCAAGATATAAACCATGTTTCGTTCTATCAATGGGAATTTTGTAAGACAATCCTTCGATGATATTCGAACCAGGAATAAACTTCTCTTGAATTAACCGAAAGAAATTTCTACCTGCTCTTGGAACACTCATTATAGTTGGTTTGTAAGGTTTTACTTCTTCAAATGATTTCCAAAACGAATTTAAGCTCCAACCAAATAAACAATTAATCAATGTCTGAAAGTTTTTTTCACCTTGAATAATTGTTTTTCCTTCTAATCTAAAAGTACATCCAAAATAAATTCCTTCAATCGCTATTTTTAAACTTTCTAAAAAGAATTTAATTTCATCTACATTTTTTCCTTTAACTAATACAGAAAAAGAGTGTTTAACTCGTCCCCATCTTTCTTTCTCTTCATCGTAATTTACATGAGCTTCTTCGTCCTTTCTTTCAGCTATTCGAATTCCTTCTGATTTCAAATTAAGAGAATTTGAATTAGCTGATTTCTTTTTTATTAGAATGCGTATCAATACTATAATTCCTACAATCAAAAGAAATGCAAAAATTGCTAAGGCAATACGAAATTCTGTATCTTCTAAAATCAACTCCCCAAATCTAACAAATAAGTTATTACTAAAAAACTCTGATTCTTCTTGGTTTTCTAATGGAACATCTAAAAACTTCCATCTCAGAAAGAAGAATAACCCACCTATTATTAAAAACCAAAAAAGGCTTATAATTGATATGGATAAATATTTCTTATCAAAATTGATATTAAAATTTAATCTTCGAGTTCTTTTTATAGTTGAGTTAATCCAACACTCACAATTATCAGGTATATATTTCACTGAAGAACCAACACAATGGTCATAAGGATTTTTTAACTTATGTTTATCCATATCTGAATAAACAATATGCTTGCTTTTCGGAGGAGATCTAAGGAACATTCCCAAACCATAAAAACTGTTCTCATCTTTCTTTTTTAAAATACTATTATCAACATTTTCTAATTGTATGTCAGTCATCATCTTTAAACCATTAAATGAACTCTCGCATTTCTGATAATTTTTTGATTTTCCAATTAGAAACTGATCTACTATTCTTTTATTTTTGATTCTTGTTGTATGACAAATGCTATCAAAGTTTTTTGCACCAAATTCAGCGAAAGATATATTTTCATCAAGGATATTATCCGGGATTTTTGTAATTCTTTTAGTTATCTTAGAATATCCTCGAGAGTTTCTTCTATCTAATCTTAACTTTTTAGGCATTTATATCACACTAAAATAGGAATTACAATTATTAGTTCTCCTCGAGATTAAAAAACACCACAAAAAAATTTTGGTAAATTAATTAGCATAAAAGCATAATGTAGTTGCTAAACTTTCTGACAAAATACCAAAAATATTAAGTATATTAATTACCAATATTTTACTGAAGGAAAAAGTATTTTTATGGAGGAGGATGAGTGTGAATAAGAAAATTCATTTAACTATTATTGTATTTCTATCATTGATTATTGTATCATCTACAATTCTAATAATAAATTATAATGAAAATTATCGGTCTGATTATCTTCTGGATAAGAAAGTGCCAGGAATTGTTAAAGGGACAGCGAGAATGGTTGATACTGAAGCATACTTTACCAAATATGAGCTTCAGAAAAGTTCGCTCAGACTTGATTTAGTATGTAATAACTCTAATAATCTGCGAATCTCTGTTGGGTATAAGAATCCTACAGAAGCATTAGCAATAACAGAGGATCCAATTAAGGAGCTATTGATTTGGTCTGGTGGAGATACTTATCCGAAAAACAGTTTCGATTACAAATTGCAAAAAGATTCTTATCCAAACAATCTAAACAGAATCACCAAAGAGTGGGATTTACTTGCCATAGGATTTACCGCAGATGAATACGTAAAAGCTGATGAACGAATATGGTATCTCAGAATAAAAGATACAAGTGGTGGACCTTATGGATATGAAAAAAACATCACAGTTGAAGTAAATGGTTCATTATACTCAATACCAGAGTTTATCCCTAATATCCATCATATCGAGGAATTCAAATTAGTCCATAATAAATTGATTTTTGAAACAATGCTTTATCCATTCTTTGATGGGAGTAGAGAAATTGTAGTTCCAATACGTGGTGTAAACCATGAGCTTGTAATAGAAGATGAAAAAACGAATAATGAGATAATGGGTATGACCGCTAAAGGTACTTGGTCTACAACAACTACTTCTGGTGATTTAGGTAATAACTACTGGGCAGTAGTTTTTGGAACAGGAAATTATGATGGACCTTTTAGTGACCTTCTATATCCGCCAATGGAATGCCGCAGTTTTATTCTTGGATGTGCAAGATCTTCTGCACCTAATGAATTCAAAGATGGAATTTTTGATTATGGATGGCGAGTAGCTTATTGTATGGATGGTTCTTCTGATCAAACCGATATTGCAACATGCGATAAAACAGATGATGGCTACATAAAAAATATGCTTGATTTTGCCAATGGTAAATTAGGTAGCTTAGGCAAACTAATCGTTTTTGTAGCTAGTCATGGAGTATCTTATATAGGACAACATAATACAGTAACAACTAATACTAAATACCG
>JAUVZH010000013.1 GCA_030602675.1 Candidatus Heimdallarchaeota archaeon
TTTTCATCACTTCTTTGGCTTTTTTGTTCCTGTTGGTTTTTTCTTTGTTGTTGCTTTCTTTGTTGTGGTTGTTTTTGTCTTTTTAGTGGTTGTTGTTTTCGTTGCTGTTTTAGCTGCTGGTTTTTTAGCAGCTGGTTTCTTTGCAGTGGTTGCTGGTTTTTTAGTTTTAGGTTTTGGAATTTTGTTCTTCTTATTTCTGTTTTTCAGTTTTGTTTTCATTGCTCCAGAAGCTAGTTCAGCATCAATAGCCTTCTTAGCTGTGGTAAAGTATGTAGGTAAGCTTTCAGGTTTTGCTGAGAGCTTTTTGTAACCAGAAAATTGTTTTTCGTATTTTTCTTTACTTTCTTTCTTTAGTTTAGTAGCATAATCAGCAATTATTTGACCTGTATATCTTTCCTTAGTAGGGAAAACAGATGAGTCGTGAGGGACTTTTAGTCCTGCTTGAACTGCTCCACATAACAATGCTGAGATTCGAGTATCCTTTTTACAAGTATTGATACCGATATCAAGAATTGCTTCTTTTATTCCTAGTGCTTTAGCATATTTTCCAGCTAAATAACCAGTTAGGTAAGAAGCAGGTACATTTCCTGTTGCACCCTTCCAGCCATATTGTTTTAGGTGTTGGGAGCTTGCATCTACCAATGTTTCATCACCAATTACTTTCGCCTTTACTATGCTAACACGTTCGTGTTTGTTTGTCCTTCTAACAACAAGACGATTTTTGCCTGATCTTAGAAGACGTTTTCTTCTATGGAAATTTGTTTTACCGTCTCGTCTTCTTCTGAAAGGTACATGATAATTTGCACTTTTTGCCATACTAATCACGAACTCCTTGTGACCTTCTTAGATTTTGAAATACGCAGCTCACGCATTACAGCATCTACTTCAGGTAATTTTCTCTTTGACATTCTGTTATCTTGAATGTACATTCTTAGATAGTTAGCAGAACGAAACATTCCACCTTTTGCTCGTAAATATAGCAGTCGGTAGGTTGCTTTATCTATGAAATTCTTATCTCTAAGCACTTTCAGATAAGCTCTTTGTTTTCTTATTCTGTTTATCCATTCTCTTCTCATATCAGTTCGAGCAGTCTTTCGTCCTTTACGACTACCATGCCCTCTTCTTTGTCCTCTAATACGTTTTATGTGAAGTTCTCGGGCTCTACCTCGACTGATACCTTGGATTTTTCTGACTTTAATAGCACCACTATGAATTAAAGCTCGTATATCTCTTCTAGTAAGTGCCATTTGAACATCATCCGCAGCATCTGGATCAATATAAACTCTATTAACCCCTACTCCAAGAATGTCTGCTGCGATATTTCTTTGTGTTTTTAAATCAGTCATATCTTTTCATCCTCAACTTGTTTTCTTCTTGGTTGTAGTTGCCTTCTTTTTTGTTGGTTTCTTACTAGAAGGTGATTTAGCGGTAGTTTTTTTCGCAGTTGGTTTAGTAGCTGGTTTCTTAGTAGTTGTTGTTTTCTTCTTAGTTGTAGCTGGTTTCTTAGCAGTAGGTTTCTTAGTAGTTGTTGTTTTCTTCTTAGTTGTAGTTGGTTTCTTAGCAGTGGGTTTCTTTGTGATTGTTGTTGGTTTTTTGGCAGTAGGTTTCTTTCTTGGTGTTGATTTAGCTAATTCAGATTCTACTCGCGCCAATTCAGCAAGCTCTCTATCTGTTAGCCCTTTACTTGGGGTAGTCTTTTTCTTTCGTGGTTTAACTTCATCAGTTTTAGTTAGCGCTTCCTCTTCAAGGAGTAATTCTTCAGAAATTTCTGAGATTGTTGCAAATGTTAAAGCTTCTTCTGGTCGATTAATAATTTTGACGCCTAATTCATCAGCTCTGTTAGTGATATCTACTTTCTTCTTCACACCAACAGTTGAAGATATTCTAGCAATTTGAGTTTCTTTATTGACAATTTCGAGTTCTTTAGGATTATGAACCATAACTTCTTCTTTACCACTTCTGGTAAGTCCTCTAACAGCTTTAGGTCCACGATAACCTACTCTAACTATTGTTGGTATACCTCGTTTATGATGTCTCATGGCATTATCAATACCAACTGGTTTTCGCCAATTTTTTTTCAATCTCTTGTAACGCCAACTTTCTTGTCTTCTAAACTTCGGACGAGATTTTCTCATTTTTTCTCTTTCACGAAGTAATCTTTTATCTACAGTCATCATTCTTCAACTCCTAATCTATACCAACATATTGAGCTGATAACCATATTCCATCCATAAATCTACGAGGATCTTTGTGGAATTTTCCACGAAGTTTGCAGATTTCTTGAATATTGGCTGATGTTTGACCAACATGTTCTTTGTCTATACCTGTGATGATTATCTCATCACCATCAACTTTCACCTTGACATCATCACCAAAAATCTTTGCTTTTCTTGGGTTTCGTTGCCCGTAAAGATTCTTGATTATGATTTCATTTGGTTTAACATCTACTGTTATAGGAAAGTGAGAATAGACAATTGTCAATTTGTAAGTATAACCTTGAGTTATACCTGTAATCATATTTTTCACATGTGCTGTAATGGTACCCAACATTGCCAGTTCTCTTTTCCTTGGAAAAGCTACAGACAATTTCAAGGTATTCTTTGATAAGAGCAATTTAACAGGTTCACCTATGAAATCTCTTTCCAAGCTACCTTTGGGTCCAGTGACTGTTACTTTCATACCATTAAGAGCAATTGTTACTCCTTCAGGGCTTTCTACAGTTTTTTCAACATAAACAGCTTTTGGCATTTGTTTAACCCATCCTTTAATCAGTAGACATAAGCTAGGAGTCTTCCTCCTATACCTAAGGCTTTTGCATCTTCATGACTCATCACACCCTTTGGTGTGGAGACAATTAGAATTCCGAAATCTCGTGCAGGAAGGAATTTTTCTTCCCAGGATTCGAATTCCTTATGCTTTACGGGAAAGCGTGGTTTAATTACCGCACATTTATTAATTCTACCTAGCAATTGTACTTTGAAAAGACCAGCTCTATCATCATCAATGAATTCAAATTCACCAATGTATCCTTTAGTAATCATAACTTTGATGACAGAGGAGATTAACTTTGATGCTGGTTTCAAAAAGACATCTCTTTTACCAAGAGTTTCAGCATTTTGAATGTTATTCATCGCATTTGCTAGTGTGTCTAATAGAGGCATTTTTTCATCTTCTCCTTATTCTTTCACCTATGAAGCTTATCCTCCATGGCCTCCATATCGTTTGAAACCGATTGTGTCTGCTACTTCTCTGAAGCAACGTCTACATAGGTTTATTTTATGTCTTCGAATAAGGCCTTCATGAGCACCGCATCGTGTGCATTGTCTTGATCCTTTGCCAAATTTCACTTCTTTTGGTTTTGTACCAGATCCTTTTGCCATTGCTTTCACCTATTCTGTACTTAATCCTAATTCGGTTTCAGCGAAAACTATCGCTTCTGCCTGAGAAATCCTATGTTTCAAAGGAATCTTCTTCGGGGATCGAAATCTACGCTTTACCCGATAACCTGGACGTTCAAGTCTTAAATTAATGTCCAGTCCTGTAACACCGAGATTGGGGTCATATCTTGTTCCCGGAATATCGATGTGTTCTTTAATTCCAAAGCCAAAATTTCCTTCTCTATCAAAAGCTCTTTTGGCAATTTTGTTATCTTTAACGTCGAACAATCGTGGTATAAGTTTCTTGATTTTTTCCTCATCACGAATGGTTACTTTTACACCAATAGGTTCACCTTCTCTTATACCGAATTCTCTGAAAGTTCTTTTTGCTCGAGTTTCGACAGGTTTCATCTCACCAATGGATTCGATAATCTTCTTTACTCGTTCAAGAGCTTCACCAGATTCACCAACACAGCAATGAATAATAAGTGAAACTACTTTTGGTTTACGCATTTTGTGTTGTTCCCAATCTTTGAGATAATCTTCTTTAGTCAAGCTCATTAATTATCAGCTCCTTGAGCACTCCACCATGGTGATTTTTCACCAATTACGAATATATATTCCGGAGTTGTTTGTACCTCTGTTCCCTCAGAGGATTTCAGAGTGACTGTCGATGCTCTCGGTCCGAAACGCCATTGGAACTCTTTAATTGAACCATGTTTTCCGACGTTTCGACCTGCTGTTATAATTGCATACATACCTTTCTTGAAAGGAAAGTGTTTAGCAATTTTCTGGGATGGAAGATCAATTATGATGGTATCTTTTGAATTATACTTCTGTTCTATTCCTTCCTCTTTTGGTAAGAGAATATTTCTACCATCATGCAAGTTTAGTTGAGTAATTCCATTCTTGATTGTGGTTTTATTCATGATTTGACATGCTTTAGAGATTTGAGCTGTTTTCTTCATTTCAAATGGCATCATTACATGCAATTCATGAGGAAGTATACGATATGCTTTCTTAAGTTGTTCAACTTCAACAACATCCATTAATCCCACTGGGAATTTTGGATTTGATACAATTCTTCCATCAATTTTAATCAATTTTTTATTCAAGATAAATCTGAGTTCTCTAGCTGTTTCAGCTAAATGAAGGACATCCCTTAGAAGAATTCCTAATGGAATGCATTTTTCTTTGCCATGAGGTCCTGGGTCTGCTCTAAATGCGAACTTGTGTTTCTTACGTGGAATTACCCAGTTTCTTGGGGATGCAATTCTTTTCTGATGCTTTGAACCACCTGTTTTTGTCATTCTTTTTTCACATTCCTTTGCTTTTTACCGCAGCTTCCTCATCTTCAATTTCAGGAAGTCTTCGATCAACGATAGCTTTTCGTCGTTTATCTTTCATATTTTTCAAGTTAATGATTTCACAATTACAAGCTCTGACTGGGAAATGCTGAGCTGATCCATCAGATTTTTCAAAGGTTACACCTTCAATTGTAAGTCTCATAGTTTTGTAATCAATTTTAGAAACTTCACCTTCGATGCCTTTGAAAGATCCTTTACGAATTCGGATAGAATCTCCCTTTCTAATAACTAATTGTCTAACACCTTCTTTTTCAGCAAGTACTGGTGCAAGTGGAGCAGTTAGTATTTTTCTTCTGCGATGTAATGGAGCGGTATAGAGCTGTTTTCGCTTCTTTGAAGGTTGTTTTGTGATATTAGAATTCTTTTTCATTTTTTCATCTCCTTATTTAGAGTTATTAGACAATTGTACTTGCAGCATGGGCAACTCTTGGCCATCTTTCAGCAGCTTCTTTTGCTACTGGACCTCGAATTTCACTCCCTCTAGGACTTCCTTCGGGACTTGATATTACAGCTGCATTATCTTCAAATTGCACCCAAAGACCACTTGGTCTACGGTACATTTTCCTTTGGCGAATAACTATAGCTGGGAGAACTTGTCGTCTCATTTGTGGGGTTCCTTTCTTAACAGAAACAATAACCATGTCTCCAACTGAAGCAGTGGGATAGCGGTTAAGACGACCCTTAAATCCTTTTACAGCAATAATCTGTATGACTTTTGCACCTGTGTTATCAGCACAAACTAGTCGTGTACCTACACTAACACCTTTGCTAAGTCTTGGTAGAGATATTCCTGTTACTTTTCTTCTTGACATGTTTTTCTATTCTCCTCAAATTATTCTATTCTTTGACACCCTCAGCTTGAGATTCTTTAGCAATGACAACATATGAGACACTTTTACTTAGTGGTCTGCATTCCATGATGGTTACATTGTCACCTTCTCTAGCATCAATACATGGAGGGTTGTGGGAACTAATGGTACTATGTCGACGTTCGTATCTCTTGAACTTCTTTAAATAGAAGAGGAATTCTTTACGAACAACACATGTGTTTTGCATTTTATGACTAATTACAGTACCATTGATGATCCTACCTCTTACACGAAGTGTTCCATGAAACGGACATTTTATATCATTACATTCTGTTTCTGGTTCTGGAACATCAACGCCAATATATCTTGACATATCTTTTTACCACCTTTTACGAATAATATTCTTCAAACGATTTTCTGGTTTTAATTTTAATAAGCGCCCTTCGACATCCACAAGTTGCCCAGATGGGATATTGAATCTGAATGTGCAATCTTTCTTTGGGATTCTTACACGATGAGGTTCATCCGTGTTTGAATGTTTTTTTAATGAATCAATAACCAGCATGTTTTTTGTTTCATCAACGATCAAACCTTTCATGCCAATCATTTGCTTGTCTAAAGCTCTCACTATTTCAACATTCAAACCAATCAACTCATGTCTATGGATATTTTCAGGTGTTATAGGGTTCAACGCTCACCATTCTCTTTTTGAATAGTTAATATTCTTGCAATAGATTTTTTGACTTGTTTAACTTGACTGGGTTTTTCTAATGAACCACCAGTTGCTACACTTGCTCGTAAATAAGCAAGCTCTTTTTGAAGTCGTTTTAATTGACTCTTTCTTTGTTCAGCAGTCATATAACGAATTTCACGCATTTTTAGGTTGGCCATTTTTATTCAACTCTTATTTTTTCTTCTTCTCTTCTTTTTTTGATTTGGAGGTTTTAGTCCCTTTTTTAGAAGTAGAAGCTTTAGTTGCTTTCTTTGTTGTTTTTGGTTCAGCTTTCTTGGAAGTTGTTTTTGCTTTGGGTTTTTCTTCTGCTTTTTTAGCAGTAGTTTTAGTAGTAACTGCTTTCTTTGTAGGTTTTGGTTTCTTTGTGTCAGGTTTCTTAACGTCCTTTTTAGCTGAAGCTTTTGGTTTCTCTGTTTTTGCAATTGCAGGTGTTTTCTTCTCAGCTGGTTTCTTTGTTGTTGCTTTCTTTGGTTTCTTTGCTTCACTTGGAGTCTTTTCAATTAAGTCAGATAATTCTTCAACCTTTTTGTCCAAATCAGTTTTCTTCTTAGTAACTGGTTTGTCTTTCTTTTCCTCTTTCTTAGGTTCTTTCTCTTTTGGTGCTTCTTTCACTTTTTTAGGTTCTACTTCCTTTACTTTAATTTCAGGAGTAACCACTTCTTCGATGACAACTTCTTCATCTAATTTTACAGCCAAAATGCTAATATCATCTGGAAGAGGGATATCACCTCTCATAATATTAACAGTAACACCAATTGTTCCTAATTTCATAACAGCAGTTGCATTAGCTCTTCTAACAAGTTGAGAACCAATTTCGCCACTTTTAGCAAGAAGACCCATTCTATAAGCTTCATGACGAGATCGTTTACTTGTAAGCTTGCCAGCAATAATTATCTCGCATCCCCTTGCTCCAGCATTCAGAACTCTTCTTAGAACTGAATATGCTGCTCTACGACGATGAACACCTCGTTCAATGGCAGAGACAAGTGAAAAAGCCATAACTTTAGCATTTAATTCAGGGTTTACAACTTCTTTAACTTCAATTTGAGGATTTTCTAAACCAAATCTGGAAACCAATTCATCAGTGATCATTCTGATGTTTTTACCACGACGACCGATGACGATTCCTGGTCTAGATGCATGGATGGTGATTCGTTCACCTAGGGGAGTTTTTGTAATGTCAACTCCTCCATATCCTGCTCTTGCTAATTCTTTACCTAAGTACTCATCAATTTCTGCTTGACGAACACCTTTTCTTATGAAATGTTTTACTGCAGACAAGTTCAAACCTCTTCAATGGCTATTTCAATATGGGTAAGATAATTGTATTTAGGGGAAGATGATCCATGGGCTCTTGGGAAAAATCTCTTGACTATCATCCCCTTATGGGTACAAGCGTGAATAATCTTCATTCTTTCTACATCTAAACCCTTGAATTCAGCATTGTTTTCAGCATTATCTAAAACTTCAAGGATTCTCTTTGCAGCCTTTATTGGAAATCGACCAGAAGGCCATTTAGTAAGCTCTTTTCGATGGGCAACATGCTTCTTGTGTCGTTTGTATGGAACGGCTTTTTTCATGACAAGAACATCTTCAAGATATTCTTTTGCTTTGTCAAGAAACATCCCTTTAATTGTGTTACAAATTTCTCTAGCAGCCTTATGACTAATGTCAATTTCTCGTGCACTAGCAATGGCTGTACGATCCGGATCTAATCCGTAAATCGAATATCCATATTGTGGCATACGTATTTCCTCATATCTTTGATTTTTCTTTTTGGTAATCGTAAAGACGACTATTTACGGGTGTTTTCCCACTCTAATGATAGTTTTTAATCCAGTGAATCTATGATTTAATTCCTGGAACCTCCAAGAGGCATGACTCCCCTTCTGCACATCTCGTGCAAGGTCGAAGCCCAATTATGCTCACGCTTAGAGAAATTCAGCGCAGCAGTAGTCCAAACTTGAACAATCTGTTTAAAAATCTTATGTCTCTTTCTAACATTTTTAGTGAAAGATAAGTAATTTTAATTTCTTTGATAGAAAATCACTAAAAAGCTACTATTTAAAGAGAAATGTTCATATAATATTTTTTCATGTAATAAATAATCAGCGAGTATGTGAATACCGAAGAAGATGCCTGCTAAGCATTACATTGAGCCGGGGGGCTTATTATTATGGCTAGAAGTATAAATGACTTTGTTGTGAGAAGAAAGGATGGTCTGAAAATATGCAAAATTTGTCAGAGTATCATAGAAGAAGAAGAAGAGCATATGAAAAGAAGACATCCAAAATATATGAAATACCTTGAACAGAAGGAAGAGAGAGAAGAAAGATATATGTGTTGTTACTGTGGGTTATGGGTAAAAAATTGGCGAGAGCATGTAAAAAATCAGCATCCAGAAATAATTGCTGATGCTAAGAGAAGAGTAAAACCAGAACCTGAAGAAGAAGAATTTGAATTTACATTCTAACACTATTTCTTATCTTATGAGGAGTAGCTATTTACACCTCAAACAATCTCTAATTTTAATAGGAAAAAAGAAATCTGCATAATGCAGATTTTCTATTATTTTTACTATTTCTGAATTATACTTGAGTATTTTCGTTCAATAGTCATTGCTTGGAATTTAAAGCCAGTGCCTTTATAGCCAACTTTTCCGAAGAATTCTACCCACTGTAGCCTTAAGGTTTGAATGAATGAGAATAATCCTTCTAAAGCTAGTATCACTAAAGCACCTATAGCCATACCAATGAAATTGACAACACCGAGACCTTCCCCTTCGACAAAGTCAGTGAGGAGGAATATGTGTGATAAAGCTCCATGCACAGCATTCATAGCAAAAATCCGAGCATAGCTTATAGTATTTGATAGGGTGGACAATAATAATTCAATTAATTCAGCAATACCATCTAAACCATGTGTAGCTAGATAAATGGTCATAACTAATATTGGTGCAGCAAAAGCACACAAGAAGAACCATAATGCACCATTGATTGTGAAGAATTGAATTGGTTCACCACCAATTGACAATAATGCTAAATCGAATGTTCCTGTGAGATCTGCACTGAACCAGTTCATGAAATTAGTTCCAAAAGTGAAGACAAGGATGAATAATGCCCAGTGGAAAATTGCCCACATGATTGTTACTGCGAAGGCTTCTATGTAGTGTTTGTGTTTAATATTATTAATAAATCGCAAGACATAACCAATGGTCATATGAATCATGCCAATTAGTAGGGAGAGCTCAAGCATTAAGATAACTGAAGAAGCTCCATTATGAAGGTGTTCTGTATCTTCGGGACTAAACCAAATAGCTTGTGGCACCCAGTCAGCAACGTGATGAGTTGCACCAAAGTAGGATCCAAATAAAGCTCCAAAAATCATAGCAGCAATACCAGAGACAATCATTAGCATATAACCGCTCTTGAAGTAACCTTTAATTTCATCCATGAAGCTATCAGTACCTAATTTTTTGTTTCTTAATGTCATACCATAGACACCAAGAAGAGCAAACAATAAACCGTGACCAACATCTGCGAACATGATACCAAACATAATTGGGAAGAAAATTTGGATTAGGATAGCTGAGTTAAACTCATTGTATCCTGGAATACCATAAGCACTAACTAGTGAATCATAAATTCGAGCAAATTTAGGTACTGATGTTCTAGTTGGAAATTCAGACTCTTCGAATACAGGTTTAGAAAATTCAACAATAGCACTTTTATCTGTAGCTAATCTAATTCCTTTCTCAAATTTACTGGTTTTTTTCTGAGGAATCCATGCCCAAAAAGTAGCATTTCTTTTTGTATGTCTTAACATGTTTGAAATCTTTAAGAAATTCTCTTCTATAGCCAATTGCTCACTGAAAGCAAGAATTTCCGAGCCATGTTTATCGATAATGGAATCCGCTTCTTTTCTGAGTTCCTTTATTTTCTCCACTAAACGTTCATTTTTCACTTTATTCTTTTGAACCACTTTTTCAGGGCTTCCAGATATTCGCTCTGGAATTGAGATTTTTTCAAAACCATAAGCAACTAGAAGTCGGCTGATATCTTCTTGATAACGTTCTAGAAATCCAATAGCGATAAATGAATAATTACCTTTAGATTTAGATTCTTTAAGTACATAATTACTATCAGTAATTGCATCTAGATTCCATTTAAATCTTGGAATTCTTTTAGTATCCAATCTACCTACGATAACACTGAAGTATGGTCGTTCATCATCTAAATCTTCAAAGCTAAAGCCAAACGGAATTAAATTTTGTGCAATTTCAATAACAGATTTATTCTTCTTAAGTTCTTGTTCTGCTAGGATGATTCGTTCATCAATTTGATTTAATTTCACAATAATATCTTTTGACATTTGCTCGATATTCTTTAACACTGTAGATATTTTTTGATCTTCAATTTTAACTTTCTTGACTCTTCCAACTTTATCTTTGATTTCGAAGTGTTCAATGACTTTATCGAAATTTTCATGTAATTCCTTGATTTCTGAGCCATGATCAAAAGATCCAATATCAAAAGGTCTTTTTTGTACATCAATAATATCAAGGTCATCACAAGTTGAAAGAAATCTAAACAAGCTTCTAGTATTCTCTTGTGGAACAACAACTTTTACTGTTTTTAATCTATCAGGTAATAAGCTCATCTCTCTTTACACCTGTGCAAAGTCTCTTGATGTTCGATTGCTTTTAGATAAAAACTTTTGCATTTGCTTCTTAAAAATCCTCATTGCTCAATTGAATAATATTAGGACACATTAAATGACAATTCAATTAGATAAAATAAGAAATTATCAAAAAATGATAATTTCTCAACAACCATCAAACAAAATCTATGACAATTCTTCAGTTAGTAATTTGCCTAATCTTGTGATGCCTTCGTAAATAGTGTCAGCGTTGTTATAGGAATAACCTAATCTCATTGTATTTGTTTTTGCTTGGGATTCAACTAAGTCATCAGAAGTGTCATCAAATGACCAGCCTTTAATAGGATAGAATGCAGCTCCTGGTACGAACATAATGTCATTTGGAATGCATTTATCCATTAAGAAAGACTTAGAGTTAAATTGTTTCTCGGATTCAAACCAAACAAAGAAACCACCAGTTGGTTTAGTATATTCTCCTGCGGGAAATGTCTCTTTTACACCTTTTAACATAGCTTCAGAACGTTTCTTGTAAGTTGCTAAACAAGCAGGTAAAACTTTGTCAATATATTTATCATAATAAATGGCCATAACTTTCTGAAGTATTGTGGGGGAACATAAGTCTAGATATCCTTTGTCTTTAATCACTTGATACTTGAGACTCTCAGGAAGGACAGAGTAACCCATTCGTAATACTGCTGCTTCTTTTGAAGTTGTTCTCAAGTATGCTACACGACTATTGTCTTTGTCTAGTGATTTTATTGGTTTTATTAGCTCTCCACCAAATTGTATTTCTTTGTATGCTTGATCCTCAATGAGCAATATATCATGCTCTTCTGCAATATCAAAGAGAGCCTTTCTACGTTTAAATGGTAAGGTGGTTCCTTTTGGATTATCTGAATCGGGAACAACATAAAGGATTGAGGGTTTCTTACCAAACTTTTTCACACACTTGTCTATTGCTTTTTCAATATATTCAGGAATAATACCATCTAAATCAGTTGGTATTGTAACAATTTCTGCACCTAATTTGAACGCTGGTGCTAGAAATCCAAGATAGGCAGGACTGGGAGTTAAAATAACATCTCCAGGATCTATTATAGTATCTAAAATAGCATAAATTGCTTGTTGTGATCCCGTAGTTAATATAACATCTTTCCAACCAGTCTCTTTATCAAGATTAATATCATCTACTCGTCTTAACCTGTCTGCTAAAACTCTTAAGCAGAATTCTTGACCGCCAGTAGGTCCATAGTTCCATAAAGAGAGTGCTTTATTTATTTTACCATCTTTATATTCTTGCTTGTTCTCTTCTCCAATTTGGATTAGTATGTCTGTTAAAGTATCAATTGGTAAAGCGCCAGGTAATCCACCACCAAAATTATACTTGACCTTATACTCTAACAAAATCCTAATTTCAGATGGTGGTAGTAATTCTGTCCATGCTGCAAAATCAAATCTTTCTTCATTATTTGACATTTTAAAACATTCCAGGGTGATTTATTGTTTGCTGAATATTATTCTAAAGCTCGGATTAGAATATTCCGTTCATTCAGCGTATATTAAAGCTTTTAGAATAAATGCATTCCTTAGTTAAAAAAACTGTTGGTCATTAGGATTCAAGAGTAAATAAAGAAAAATGGAATAAAAAATAGTTAAATGACGGCATATATTAAGCCGTCTAGTTACATCAAGTTTTTAAGAACTCTTTTATTCAAAGTTCTTTTTTTGTTAATTATTTAAGTAATATTTCCTACAAGTACGAACGCAATAACGAAACCATAAATAGCAATAGCTTCAATCAAAGCGAGAAGTACTAATAACTTACCGAAAGATTCTGGCTTTTCAGTGATTGCTGCAGCAGCAGCTGAAGCGGCAGTACCTAAAGCCAATGCAGCTCCAAATCCAGATATTCCCATAGCTAAACCTGCAGCAATCGCGATTAAGCCGTTGTCTCCCTCAGCATTAGTTGTTAAAGTAGTATTAGAATCATTATTCATAGCAACAGCTATTCTCACAGCAGTAGCTAATCCAAAAGCTAGGATTAATACTTGCATCATAATGAAGATCTTTTTGTATAGTGATAGACGAATAACCTTTACCTCCTAAGCGAATTTTTTTTTATTCTAGAGTCTATTTGATTTTTATATGTTTTTTAATATTTACTAAAATTCTAAACTAAGATAATACTATCAAGGACTTCATTTGTAGATCTTTTATGAAATTTTCCTAAGATTATGGTTCGCATGTTTCGGATTTCAATTTCTTTCAGGATGAAAAACGCAGGGAAGATTGAGATATTGAAGCTTACACCACGGAAAACGGTATTTGCTTTGTGAACCATAATCTGTTCAGCAATACGATCGAAATTTTCTAGTGGTGGTAACTCATTTTCAAGATTTTCTTGTAACCTAGTAGCTAAATCTCGATGAGGTGTTTTCTCTTGAATAATGTTGAATGCTTCTTCAAGGTCTTGTGAGTTAATAAGGTCATTAAGAACATTAGATTTAAGAGGGCAATACTTTGTGGCAATTAACCACTTTTTGACAATTATGGGAGCTATGTTAAAATTCTTAGAACGTAAAATAATTTCTAAGTTTTGCAAACCTATACGTGTTCCAAGTAAAGATTTTATCTTAGTCTTATCTTCACCTTTTAGATTTGATATTTCCTCACAAATTGCACTATAGTAGTATTGATCAACAGCTATGATTAATGGATAAACCAAATCAAGAAATCGATACTCACCTATAGCACTATCAAGTAAATCCTTCAAATCTTTGTTTTTAATTCGACTGATTAAATCCTCAACATCCTTGGATTTGAATAATTCTTCAATCTCAGCATCTTCAGCTTCAGAGAGGGAAATTAGCATGCCACGTGCATCTTCAAAGCGATTAGCACCATGAAGTGCGGAGATAATGACTTTAATGTTGTTTAAGAAGTACGATTTGCTAAAAGTTTCAATGAAGGATTTGGAACGCTTAGGAATAAATTTCCGATATAGATTATATTGATCTACAAAGTTTTGAACGAGACGACGGTCAATTTCTATAAGATTTGGATACTTTTTAACCATTTCAGAACCTATAATATCATCGTATTTGGTGTTAGCCAACATTTGTCTAAGATTATTAAAATCAGCAGCACTTGCAAGAAGATTATACATTCCTGCAGTAAAGAGTTCAGTTCTTTTGCATCGCATATGAACATTCAATGAACCATATTCTCGTGCGTCTCTTAACATCATCTTATTCCTCGATGGATTTTTCAATTAAAGAGGATAAAATCTTTTCGAAAAGTTCCATCTTCTTTAATTCGAGTTGATATGAAAGTTTTGAGAGATATATAATTGTTTTTGCATATCTTCTAACTGGTTATCAGTGCTATAATAAACCAACTTGATTGTTAAATTCAATAATTAATTCATCAAGTTTAGGTGCTAGATTGTAAATACTACTCCAATAATTCTCTTCATCATACCACTGACGATTCAATTCCTCAATACTTTTACCTTGTTGTTCTACCCAAGTGAAATATTTCAAATGATGGATACGTTGTTTCTCTGGGTATCTTAGTTCAATCATACTATCAGTTTTTATTCCTTGTAGAGAGCGATGATAATCAACTTTAGCATCAATTTCGGTGTATATTCCAAATATTTCATTATATTCTTTCAATCTTGATTGATACATTTCCATTGAGTCAGTGAAGACTGTCATAAGTGTGTCCTTTCTTGTTAACTCATAATACTTCGCAAATTTGATTGTCATTAATAGATTAGCAATGCTAGAAATACCTAACAGATGAAGATTTGAGACAACTATATTAGGTACACCAATTTTCTTTAGATACTTCTTTCCAGATTTTTCATTGAACAATCTCATTAAATTAATACAGTCTTTATCATCAATCGCGATTACTAGATCTGTTTGTTTAACATTATGAATCCAAGGAATATGTTTATCACCAATTCCTTCTATTCGGTGATATCCATAACCATTTAGGAGCATTGTAGGGCACTGTAATGATTCACCTGCAACTGTTTTGGCAGATGGATATAATTTCTTGATATAATCTGCCGAACCTAATGTTCCAGCTGATCCAGTAGTTAGACAAGTTCCACGGAACTTTGTACTCCCAAGCTCTTTATCTAAAACGTCTTTCATAGCCGGACCTGTTACCTCATGATGCCAAAGGTGATTGCCAAATTCATCGAACTGGTTGAAAATTACAATATCATCTCCTCTTTCTCGTTTGAGCTCCCGACACTTGTCAAAAATTTCCTTGACATTGCTTTCCCCACCTGGCGTTTTAATAATTTCACCTGCAACAGTTTTCAACCAATCAAACCTTTCTTGTGACATTTCCTTGGGTAAAATCGCTAAAGAATCACAAGCTAATAGAGTGGCATCATAGGCACCACCACGACAATAATTGCCTGTAGAAGGCCAAACTGCAACTTGTTTTGTTGGATCAAATTGCCCTGTAACAAGTTTTGGAACTAAACAACCAAATGTTGCTCCAACTTTATGAGAACCTGTGGGCATCCATTTTCCAATAAGAGCAAAAATCCTGGCTTCCACTCCAGTCAATTCCGAAGGTAATTCGATATAATTTGGTAGTGTTGTGAATCCACCTCCACTATCAATTGGTTCATTTTTCCAAGTGATTCGAAAAAGATTCCTAGGATGAATCTCCCATAAACTTAATTCTCGAAGCTCTTGTTGAATTTTTTTAGGTATGGCTTTTGGATTTCTTTGCTCCTCAAAAGTTGGAATAATAATATCTCTCTCTTTAGCTCGTACAAATGTTTTGGCTAAGATGGATTTTTGAATTGTAAGGTCAATCACTTTGCGCACCAAAAATACTTGGCAATTATAAAACAATAAAACAACTCACACTTAAATATGCTTTTTCTACAAAACTAGATAAAAGTGGGTGAATGTGTTTGTTGGGTTTATATAGAAGTTTACCCAACCAGATTAAACAATAAAGAGGAAAAATAATAAATTAGCTTTCTATTACATAATTCAGAAATTTATTGACTAAAGGTTAATGATGATGACAGAAGGCATGGATATTGCTGATTTTGTTGTAGAATATGGAACCAAGAAGGGAGCAGATTACATAGAAGCAAGATATGTAGATTCGAGAGAGGAAGGCTATACAACTAGAAATGGAGCCTTATTTGGTGGAGGAACAATCTACAGCAAGGGAATTGGAATCAGAACTCTTACAAATGGTGGAATAGGGTTTTGTTCTACAGCAAAATTGGATAAAGATAACATAAAGAAAGCTGTTGAGCTAGCAATAAAAATGGCAAAAGCTAGCAAAAGAAAAGAACCAATAATTTTTTCGGAAGAAGACATTGTTCAAACCAAGTGGTCAAATCCAGTTAAACAGCATTTTGAGGATATCTCAGAAGAAGAGAAAATGGAATTTATCCTAAATCTGGATAAAACGCTTAAAAATCAAGACTTCGGGGAAAATTTGGTTACTAGAACACTAATGTTAAGTATGGATTTACACAAGAAATATATCCGCAATAGCGAAGGATCAATTGTTGAATCTGAAAAATCTTTGATTCATTTTTATACATTTAATACTGCAAAAGGTGACCATGGAACAGAACAAAGATTTTATGGGCAAGCAGGAGCAAAAGGTTGGGAATGGTTTAAAGAAAATAAGATTGAGGAAAAAATCATTCAAGATAATCATGCACTAGTAAAGACTGCTATAAATGCTAAAGAAATGAAACTAGGAGAAATAGACGTAATAGTAAGCGGTGAAGTAGCAGGAATAATAGCACATGAAAATACTGGTCATCCTTCAGAAGGAGATAGAATTCTTGGTCGTGAAGGAGCTCAAGCTGGAGAATCTTTTTACATAGATCTTCTCAATAAAGGAAAACTAGGCGAAATAAAACTAGGAACAGAATGTGTAAATCTTATTGATGACCCAACACTACCAGGTAGCGCGGGATTCTATCTATATGACGATGAATGTGTAAAAGCTCGTCCTAGATACTTGATAAAAAACGGAATGATGAATGACGTTTTGCTGAATAGAGAATTCGCATACAAATTTGATACTAAATCAAATGCAGCTTCAAGGGCTATGGGTTACAACAGAGAACCTTTGATTCGAATGGCAAATACTTACTTTGCACCAGGAGAACATCAAATAGAAGAACTGTTTGAGGATGTGAAGAAAGGCATATACATGAAAAGCTTCACAGAGTGGAACATTGATGATCGTAGATTCCAGAGCAAATACGTTGGATTAGAAGTTTATTTGGTTGAAAATGGTGAATTGACAGATAAGATGGTGAAGAGACCAATTTTAGAATTAACAACATTTGGCCTTTTTGGAAGCGTAGATGCAGTAACTAAAGATACAGAATTTCCCTTCGGGCATTGCGGTAAGTCAGATCCGGGTCAAGGTGCACCTTGTTGGATGGGTGGAGCGCAGGTACGTATGAGAAATATACGACTTGGAGGAAAATAAGATGAGCAACAATTTAACTGAGAAAGCCATTGAAGTTGCCCAAAAGAGCGGTGCAACTGAAGTTATTGCTAGACTTACAGAAGGACCAAATTATCAAATTCGGTTCTCTAATTCAAATATTGATATCATCAAAAAATGGGATAATAGCATGTTAGAAGTTTTCGTTGCCGTTGGTAAGAAAATAACTCAAGTCGACATTCAAGATCCCACTCAAACCAAAATTAATGAAATGGTTCAGCAAGCTACCTCTTTTGCTAAGAAAATGCCTGATAGTGAGCTTTATGCTAAACTGGAATCCACTAAGCACACTTACAAACCAATTGATGGTCTATATGACAAGTCAATTGAGAATTTTTATGATAAAGCCCCCGAGCTAGTGAATGTAGCCATTCAGAAATCATTAGATGTCGGAGCTAAAAGGGTTGCTGGAGTACTTTATTTTGGTAAAACAAACACCGAAGTAAAAACAAACTATGGCAATTCTGGTTCTTATGATTCCTCCTTCTATAGACTGACCATACGTTCCTTTGTTGACTATGAAAGTAGCGGTCAAGATATTGTTGTCGGTAGAAATATGGCTAATGTTGAAAAAGAGTTCTCAATAGCTGGTGAAGAAGCTGGAAAACTTGCTAAAATGGCTGTTGGTGGTAAACAAGGAAAAGCTGGTAAATACGATCTAATCCTGAGTCCAACAGTAGCTGCTAACATTCTCGGACAAATTACTGATGGTGCCAATCCCTTAATGATGCTTGTTGGCATGAGCCCATTAGGTGATCACATGGGAGAGCAGATAGCTCCAGAGAATTTCAATGTAGTAGATAATCCTCATATTAGTGAAGGTTTAGGTAGTCGAGCATTTGATATTGAAGGAACACCTACTAGTAAAACACCAATTATCAAAAATGGCATCCTCGTAGGATTAATTCACAATACTACTTCTGGAATAATGATGCAAACTGAGAGCACTGGAAATTCCGATTTAGTTAGTTTTGGATCGGGATCAAAGTTCCTTGCACCTACACCGACAAACATGGTTTACAATGCTGGAGATTACTCTTTAGATGAAATCATTGAAGATTCAAAGAAACCAACTATCTATGTTACTTCGAATTGGTATACTCGTTACACCAATATGCTTGAAGGAGAATTCTCATCTATACCTCGAGATGGTATGTTCCTTATTGAAGATGGTGAGATTAAGAAACCAGTTAGAAAATTAAGGATAACTGATAATCTTCTTCGTATGAGCAGAAACATTTCCGCTGTAGGAAAAGATCAAAAACAAATTTTCTGGTGGGAAGTTTACACACCTACATTTATCTCAACAATAAAAGTAGCTGATTGCAACATTACTGCTGCTACTAAATAAGGCTAACTCTTGAACTTCTTTGGTGAAGTTTGAGGGCTCAATCCTTTTTTTCTTCTTTTTATGTACTCTTCATTTAAATAAAATGAACAGCATAAAATTATTATATTGGAAAGAAATGTAATGATTTTTTATGATAAAAAGAAGATGAGCGTATGACAAAAAAGACAAAATTCGTATTTATTGTAGGAGGAGTAATGTCAGGGATTGGGAAAGGAATCGTTACATCAAGCATTGGGAAGAATATCCAAGTTCGAAATGGTACTATAGACTTAATCAAAATTGATCCTTACTTGAATATTGATGCTGGAACAATGAATCCTATTCAACATGGAGAAGTTTTTGTTACAGATGATGGTGGAGAGATAGATGTTGATTTTGGTCATTATGCTCGCATTCTTGGTCTTAATATGAAGAAGACTCAAAACATCACTACCGGGCAGGTTTATAGAGAAGTTATCAGAAAAGAGAGAGCTGGTGATTATCTCGGTCAGACAGTTCAAGTAATTCCACATATCACAAATGAGATTAAAAGAAGAATTCGTGCTGTTAGTAAATTTAACAAACCTGACGTATTATTAATCGAAATTGGTGGAACTGTAGGTGACATTGAATCATTACCATTCTTAGAAGCAATTCGTCAAATGATTATGGAAGAAAAAGAAGAAGATACACTTCTAGTTCATACTACTTACGTTCCT
>JAUVZH010000325.1 GCA_030602675.1 Candidatus Heimdallarchaeota archaeon
AAGATAATCGATGTCAATGTTATGGGTACTTACAAAGTAACCAAAGCTCTCTATCCATTAATTTTAGCAAGAAAGGGAAGGATCATTAACATTGGTTCAGAAGCTGGGAGAATAGCATTTCCGTTAAATGGTCCCTATTCAATGAGTAAATTTGCTCTCGAGGCTTTTTCGGATGCTCTACGAAGAGAAGTTATGTTCCATGGAGTTAAAGTAGTTCATTTACAAGCCGGAGCAATAAAGACTGACCTTTTAGAAAAGATCTATTGCACATATGCTGAGGATATTGACATAGAGAAAACAATGTTTAGGAATCTCATTGAACAAGTAATTGTTACTTGTGAAAAAGAACTGGAAAAAGGATCTGACCCAAAACATATTGCAAAAGCTGTTTACAAGGCTCTTCATAAAAAGAGAGTCAAAGCTCGTTACAAGGTTAAGAATCATAAAGCACGAAGGCTTCTCGAGTTCTTACCAACAGCTGTAATCGATTATGCTATATTGAAGATGCTAAAATAAGCTGTTCTTTCCCCAGTATTTCCAAAAGCTTTTATTAATGCAAAGTTCGAAAGAATTCATCTAAAACAGATGAGTATAGATTTATCGCAAACTATAGGTGGTTAATTTTGCGCATTTTAACTGTTCATTCAGATTTCATAGAATTCGAGCCAAAAAAGAAAGCAATAAAAGCTGCAGAGGAAATAGAGAAAAAACTAAGACGTATTGAAGAATGTCTAGTTGTGTTCTCTTCTGTTGAAAAAAACGATGAAGAGCACTTTGAAGAAGTTAGTAAAAAAGCTGTTGCAGAAGTTGAAGCTGTCTCAGATCAAATTGGATCTAAGACTATCGTATTATATCCTTGGGTTCATTTATCTGATAATCCTTCAAGACCAGATATTGCTTTAAGAGTACTAAAAAACATGGAAACTGACCTTAAGAAGAAAGGCTACACTGTTACACGTGCTCCTTTTGGTTGGTATAAAGCATTCGATATCAAGTGTAAAGGACATCCATTATCTGAGCTTTCAAGATCAATTGTAGTTGGAGAAGTAACTAAAGTAAAAGAGAAAGAAGATTCTGTAGAAAGTGCAGCACTTAAAGGGGAAGAAGAAAAAAAACATGAATTCTTTATAATGGATCCTGATGGAACATTAACCCCGGTAAAAGACTACAATTTTAGCAAGCACAAAAATCTACAGAAATTTGTAAATTATGAGACTGCAAAAAAACGCTCATCTGATATTCCTCCGCCACATGCTAATTTAATGAGAAAGCTAGAACTCGTAGATTATGAACCTGGAAGTGATGCTGGAAACTATCGTTGGTATCCTAAAGGATGGATTATGAAATACTTGATAGAAGAACTAGTAAAAGATATGACTATAGAGTATGGGGCAATGCCTATCGAAAGTCCAATCATGTATAGTTATACACATCCCGCAATAGAGGAATACATGCATCGTTTTCCTGCAAGGCAATATGTGCTAAAATCAGGTACTGATAATTATTTTCTACGATTTGCTGCATGCTTTGGACAATTTCTAATTTGTGCTGATGCTCAAATTTCACATAATAATCTCCCAATTAAACTCTTTGAAATGACTCATTATTCCTTTAGACGTGAGCAAAGAGGTGAGGTTGCTGCTTTACGAAGATTACGAACCTTTACCATGCCAGATATGCATACACTGTGCAAGGACATAAAAGAAGCAAAGAAGTATTTCAATGAACAATATGAGCTTTCAGCAAAGAACCTTGATTATTTTGAACTAGATTACGAATCAGCTTTTCGTGCTCAGAAGGATTTCTTTAAGGAGAACAAAGATTGGTACATTGAGATGGTTAAAGCAAGAAAGAGACCAGCTTTAATTGAATTGTTTGATAAAAGATATGCTTACTTCATTACTAAATTTGAATTTAATTTCATTGATAATCAAGACAAAGCTGCCGCATTAAGCACGGTTCAAATAGATGTCGAGAACTCAGAGAGATTTAATATTAGTTACATTGATTCTAACAATGAAAAACAACGACTATTAATACTTCATACAAGTATATCTGGAGCTATTGAGCGTATTGTTTATGCTTTGCTTGAAAAAGCATATACCGAACAACAACAAGGAAAAGCACCTGTATTTCCAGTTTGGCTTTCACCTGTCCAAGTAAGACTATTACCAATAACTGAAGAACATTTAGCTTTTAGCAAAAAGCTGGCTAAGAAATTGACTAAACATAAAATCAGAGTGGATATCGACGATCGTTCTGAACGAATAGGAAAGAAAATAAGAAAAGCAGAACAAGAATGGATTCCTTATATTCTTGTTATCGGCGAAAAGGAAATTGATTCAGGTAAATTCAATGTACGTATAAGACGTGAGGGACGACAAGAGAAACCTATGACTGAAAAAGCTTTAATTAAGCGCATAAAAGATGAAACAGAAGGTTTGCCTTTTGTTCCTTTAACTCTATCTCAATTGCTAACACTACGTCCAATCTTCTCTCAGATGAATTAATTGTGCAAAGGATTTATCCTTTCACAGTTTTTTTATTACTTTTAAATAATAATACTTTTTAATTTTCAAGCTAGCATAGTTTATTGAGTAAAAACTCTTAGGATAGATCATTGTGGAAATGAAAAAAGGTCTGTTAATAGCATTTGAAGGAATTGATGGCACAGGGAAAACATCTCTAGCAATGATGCTAAAGGAGCGTTTTGAAGCACTGAGCTTTTCAATTGAAATATTCAAAGAACCTACAAATATAACTGAAGCTGGTAAGAAAATTAGAGAAAGCTATGTGAATGGCAGATCTTCACTTGAAACTGAACTGCAATGGTTTTTGGAAGATAGAGCATGGGATGTTGAACATCGAATTCTTCCAGCTTTGGAAGAGAAAAAAGTTGTTTTTATGGATAGATACTTCTTTTCAACTGCTTGCTATCAAGGTGTTCGTAATAATAATGATTGGGAGAGTATACTCAAAACGAATAGGGATAAATTCCCGGAACCAGATTTAACGATAATTTTTGATTTAGATGTTGAAGTTTCTATTCAAAGAATTGTAAAGGACAGATCAAAAATCAATACCTTTGAAGAGCAACAATACTTGCAGCAAGTTAGGGACCTTTTTCTAGAGATATATAACAATGATCAAGTAGGAAATTATTTTCTAATTGACAGTGAACAAAGTATTGAGGATATTGTTGAAATTCTTTACAATTTAATCCACGGATTGCTAAAGAAAGATATTTTGGAAGATGGAGAAGAATTAAACGAAGAAAACGAAATAGATACCTAATTTTCCTTCAATACTTTCTTTATTCTCGAAGGAGAAAAAATCTCGAATCTTGCTTTTGGTAAAACTCGACCTAATATTGGGATAAGGCCTTTAGCACTGGTGTTAAATTTGCATGAAATTATACTTTCCATCCAACCAAGTTTTTCAATTGAAATAATATCTTTATCATGCTTAGTGCTGATTAATGCTTTTTCTATTTCATTCTCAAAAGCACCAACAATATAGAGTCTATCTAAACCTTCTTCCAACCAACGTTCAAATAATTCAAGTTGATTTTGTGATAATTTTGCTTCAACCTTTTTCAAACCAATGCTAGCTTTCACAATAGTTAATTCCAATGGAATGTTATTAACAAGTCCAAAACTATCAATTATCTTCCTTACTGGGATTTTTTTGTTTTCTGTAAGCTGCTCTCTGAGAGTATACATTGGTAGTAGTGCATCTGCAGCATAAGGTTCTTTGATACCTATATCTACAAAAATACCAAAACCAACTTTACCACTAGAACAAATGTATCCTTTTACAATATCTCCTTCCTTCAACTCGCTTAGATTTGCTCTTTTGCCATACATAGAGGTTAGGTAGTTAGCTGCAGCAATTTCATCATCTCCTTTCAAAGATATAGTGACGTAACCCGTATCTTCAAAAACAACAGCTGAAATAGAAACATCAAGACCTTTTATTGCATCTCTCACTTCTTTATCAAATAATCTAAATGATTCTCGCTTTTTTGTATGAATCTTTGTTGCTAAATTAACTTTTAT
>JAUVZH010000359.1 GCA_030602675.1 Candidatus Heimdallarchaeota archaeon
AGCAGGATTAGCTGGAAAAGTTCCACCAAATTGTGTAAATCCCGAAATTTACGAGTGAAAAAATTGGATTGCTATTTTATTTTTAAAAAAAGAAAAGTTAATATATCCATTCAATAGTTATTAGAAAAAGCTAATAAATAAAAAAAACTAACAGTCAACAAAAGCAATAGTAATTACTTACAGGAGTAAGAATAAACTTGGCAAAAGCATATGTACTAATTAACTCAGAAATCGGTGGAGAACAAGAAGTAGTAAATCAACTTAAAGCGATGAAAGAAGTCGTAGAAGTCAGTGTAGTCTATGGGGTGTATGATGTAATTGTTAAATTAGAAGCAGATACGATGGAAGTATTAAAAGAATTAATTACATCAAAAGTACGCCACTTAAACAAAGTCAGATCAACAATGACCATGATCGCTAGTCAAGAGTAAAACATCGCTTAATGATACTATACTTTTTATTTTTCTACTATGTGAGATGCTATATCTCACAATCATTATTTTTCTCATTTTAAATGAAGCAAACAAGCTTAAAATGTAATAAAATAGAGGATTGTTTAAAATAAAAAAGAAAATGTAGAGATCTTGGAATTATTTATTTCTTAATAACCCTAGATTCTGCTGCAATCATTGTCATTGTAGACCTTACTTTATTGAGATGTCTAACATTTGTCGTAATAATTGCTTTGAGGTTTTCCATAGTATCAGAGGTTATCTTAGCAACTATATCATAGACGCCATAGACTACAGAAACTTCCTCAACCTCTTTCATTTCTTTTAATTGATTTATAACGTTTTCTTCTCCGCCAATTTCTGTATTGATTAAAACATAAGCACTAGCCATTTTTCATTCGCACCTTATTGTATATTTTCCTTAGTCTTTCCTTAAATATATCTTTTACCTTCTAAAATGATGGAAACTTAATTAGATACTTTGTTATCATTCTAATAAAGTAATATCTGGTTGTTTCTAATCTGAAAGTCTGAGATAAAATTAAAAATGCTATATAGAGTTTATTTTTGTGATTTTGGCAAAGTTTCAAATAGTACAAAATAGTCTGTGGTCTTTGCTGAATATATTTCACAAGAAGTAGATTTGGAGGAAAAAAATACTTGCATAAAAGATTATTCATTCCTGGACCTACTGAAGTTCCTACTGAGGTTCTTGAACAACAAGCTAAACCTCTCATTGGTCATAGACCAAAGGAATTCACTGAGTTATATACAGGTATTATTGACAAATTACAGAAGTTTCATAGCACTGAACAATGGGCGACAGTGATAACAGCTTCTGGTACTATCTTCATGGACATCACAGGAAGAGCACTTGTAAAAGAAAAAGCACTATGTTGTGTAAATGGAGCCTTTTCTAAACGTTATGCTGAGACAATTAGAGATTGTGGAAAGGAGATTGACATTTTAGATGTTGATTGGGGTTATGCCATCAAACCTGAAATGATCCTTGAGAAACTTGCTTCTGGTAATTATGATACTCTATCAATTTGTCATAATGAAACTAGCACAGGAGTAAGAAATCCAATATATGAAATTGGCAAAGCAGTCAAAAAAGAATATCCAGACATAATGTATGTAATTGATTCTGTAAGCGCAATGGGTGGCGATAAAGTTGAACCAGAGAAAATCCAATGTGATCTTATTTATGCTTCTACACAAAAAGCCTATGCTTTACCACCGGGATTAGCAATTGGATTCGTTTCAGAAGCTGCACTTAAGAGAGCTGAAGAAGTTCCTGGTAGAGGTAGATATACAGACATAAAAGGCATCTATGATTATTGGATGAAGAAAAAACAAACTCCAAGCACACCGAATATTTCCTTACTATATGCTCTTGATTTTCAACTAGATAGAATGCTCAAAGAAACAGCAGAAGGACGATATCAAAGACATGTTGACATGACTAAATGGACCCAAGATTGGGCTAAGAAGCATTTTGAAATGTTTCCAGAGCCAGGGTACGAATCATTAACAGTCTCCACAATCAAAAACACTCAAGGCAAAAATGTTGGTGATTTAAATAAAGAATTGGCTAAGAGAAACTATATGATATCCAATGGTTATGGTAATCTGAAGGAAAAAACTTTCAGAATTGGTCACATGGGTGAATGGACTGTAGCAGACGTAAAAGATGTTTGTAAAAACATAGAAGAAATTTGGGAGCTGTAATAAAGTGAAAATTATTGTAACAGATAAAATTGCTGATAAAGGTGTAAAGCTGCTAAAAAAAGAAGGCTATGAAGTAAATGAAGCTTGGGATATTCCAAAAGATGAGCTGCCAAAAATTGTTGGTGACTATGATGCTATTGTTATTAGATCAGCTACAAAAGTAAAAGGTAATTTGCTAGAAGCAGCAAAAAACTTGAAAGTTGTTGGTAGGGCAGGAATTGGATTAGACAATGTAGACCTTAAGAAATGTGAAGAAAGAGGTATAACTGTTCGAAATACACCCAATGCTACTACAGATACTGTTGCGGAATTAGCATTAGCATTTATGTTTGCCTTAGCCCGAAAAGTCGTTAAAGGAACAACAACATTGCGAAAAGGTGAATGGGCTAAAAAGCAATTAAAGGGTTTGGAGCTTGGAGGTAAAACCTTAGGTATTGTGGGTTGTGGACGCATTGGTTCAACTTTAGCAAGAAAATGCCATGCTCTTGGAATGAAAATTGTGGGTTGTAGAAGAAGAGGAGAAATAAATGAAGCTTGTGTTGATCAATGTGAAATAGATGATGTCTTTACAAATGCTGACTATTTATCATTGCATTTACCATTAACACCAGAAACAAAACACATAATCAACAAAGATGCAATTGCTAAAATGAAAGATGGAGTTTTCATTATCAATTGTGCACGTGGTGGTACCATTGATGAGAACGCTCTTTATGAAGCAATTAAAAGTGGCAAAGTCGCTGGAGCAGCACTTGATGTCTGGGAAAAAGAACCAGTAGAGTTAGAATCTTCTAAAAAACTACTTGAACTTGAAAATGTTATTGGTAGCCCACATATTGGAGCAATGACAGCTGAAGGACAAGAACGAGCTGGTATACAAGTAGCAGAAGCAGTTATTGAGGAGTTAAAAAAACTCTGAAAGCCTAATTTCTAGAAAATCCAAAAGATTAATTACTAAATACAATTGGAGCTAAAGAAAAAAACTTTAGCTTCCATTAGTTTTTCTTATGATAAATGGATAAGTGGTTAATAATGGTAGAAATACGTCCCTTTAAAGGAATTAAATATACTGAAAAAGCAGGAAAGTTAGAAGATCTTGTAGCACAGCCTTACGATAAAATTACAGCTGAAATGCAAGAGATGTATTATGCAAAATCTAATCATAATTATTGTCGATTAACTTTACCCATAGAAGAAAATCGATACGAAATATCAAAACAAAGACTAGAAAAATGGATTAGCGAAGATATCTTCAAACAAGATGATAAGCTAGGTTTTTACGTCTATTTCCAAGATTTTGAAATTGATGGTAAGAAAAACATTCGCAAGGGATTTTTTGCAGCAGTAAAATTGCATCACTTTGAAGAAGGAATTGTTCTCCCTCACGAATGGACTCATAAAGGACCTAAAATCGATCGCTTAAATATGCTAATGGCAACTCAGAAATTCCTTGAAGCAGGATTCATGTTATATAATGATCCTGATAAAGTCACAATAAAGATCTTT
>JAUVZH010000442.1 GCA_030602675.1 Candidatus Heimdallarchaeota archaeon
AATTGGTGGTGTACACGGTGATGTTGGTACTGCATCAATGATTGTTAATCTAATTCCTAAAACTGTTAATGCTCGTCCTGGTTTACTTACTATGAAAGATTTACCAACACCATGTTATACAGGTAAAATTTGGAAAGAGTGATTTAGAAGTTATCAATAAAATCCTCTAATGCTGAAGAGTGGCAAAAGAGGTTTTTTTCATTTTTGAAATTTTTAGAATTGCAAATTAGGTAAGACTCTAAAAATAAGCTTAAAGACTTCGGGATGCTTTAACAAGGCTAAAAGAATCTCTGCTTGACTATCGATGTCTCCTTTCTGATTGATAAGTTGATCTAAATCATTTGTTATAACAGTTTCAAAAGCTTTCTCCAAAGCCTTATCAGTTAACCTATTAACTAACCATCTAAAAACAGCCATTGTTCTGAATTGTTTTAAAAGAACCTTTTTCCATTGTTTATCATAAGTTTTCAAAAATTGTTTGCTATTTTTACTCTCCTTAATTGCTTCAGCAGCTACTTGTCCAGCTATTATAGCTGCTAATCCTCCAGTAATTACTCCTCCTCCAGTTGTGTCTTTAGTTTGTCCAGCTGCATCTCCAGTAATTAGTAAACCATCAGTAGAAGTCTTCTTCAGCAAACCTCGAATGATTACATTACCACCATATTTCTTTAATGGAGTGCTTTTTGTAAATCTATCTTTTACTGGTGGATACTTATTCATAAAATAGCTCAATTTTTCAACTGATAATTTCTTGTTTGATACTAAACCAACTTTTGCTGTTGTTTCGTTAATAGGTATAATCCATGCGAAGAATCCTGGAGCAAATTTATTACTCGTAAAGAGTTCCACGAAATTGACATTCAAATCGGAAACATTCTCAACTAGTAATTGGTACCCAGAGAGATAGCGATTTTGAGGTACTACTTTGCAACTAGTTTTCTCAACAAGAGAGCTTCTAGCACCATTGGCAATTATGCTTACAAAAGACGAATGTGTTTTGATTTCCTTTTTAGTTTTCTTTTGAACTTCAAAGTAATTGATATTAACATGTTTTCTTTTCTTATCAAAGGAAATATTGCTTACTTTCCGACCTTTAAGATAATTCACACCAATTTTTTCAGCCCGTTCTACAAGAAATTGGTCGAGAAGTTCGCGATTAACAACAATAGCTTGTGCTGATTTTCGTTTAACAACAAACGTCTTACCTGAAGGTGAGAAAAATCTTGCTCCTTGAATATCATTATTTTGTATCACTTTTTTAGGCAGATCATTTAATCCAAGTAAGGCTAAGCCAGATTTGCTTATCAAACCAGCACAATGATCTGGATAACCAATCTTTTTCCTTTGATCTAGAACTGTCACATTAGAACCAATACTTGCAGCAGAGTATGCAGCTAATGAACCAACTGGTCCTGCACCAATTATTGTTAGCTCTGAATCCAAGGTTAGTTCTCCCTATTTTTCTAGTTTGTATTTATTACTTAACAGTTACACAAATGTAAGTTATTTAACTAATTCCTTATTAAACACTAAAATCTAGTTTTGCAATTCATTTATACATACTAAGTCAATTGTTTAAATCAATTAATCTAAATAAAGTCTATTCCCAATTTAAAGTGAAGAAGAAAATGATCTTTGATAACTTTCAGTATAAAATGGTAATTGCTATTCGCACTGACCTTAAAATGACAAAAGGTAAAATGGCTGTGCAAGCTTCACATGCAGCTGTAATTGCTGTAGAAGAAGCAAAAAGAGCCAAATTGAAATGGGTTAAGAGTTGGTTTTCTGAAGGGCAAAAAAAAGTTGTAGTGCAAATTTTATCTAAGGAACAACTTGAATTAGTATATCAAAAAGCTAGATCAAGCAATTTACCATGTTCCTTCATAAATGATGCTGGACTAACTGAATTGCCAGCTGGAACTGCAACTGCAGTTGCTATAGGTCCAGCACCAAATGATAAGTTAGATAAAATTACTTCAAATCTGAAATTGCTATAGTTTTTTGATATAGGAGATTGCAATGGAAGGAAGAAAATTAAGGGATAGCCATCCTATCGAACAATTAATGGGAATGCGTTACTATAGCACACATTCTTCTGGAATAGAAGGTAAGCTTCGACTTAGTTCTAAAGATTTTCAGGTAGAAGAAATTCTTCCAGATAATAGAGTTATTAAAATCAATGATGTAAATTTCACTTTGGGTGAAGATGAACCAGGATTATTTACTGAATTCATACTAATCAAAGAAGATGTTGAAAGTCAGAGTGCTCAGCATAAAATAGCTTCAGCACTTGGTAGAGATATTAATGACATAAACGTTGCAGGAACAAAAGATAAGTTAGCATATACTGCTCAAAGAGCAACTATCTGGCGTGTACCGCCTGAGGAGCTTTCAAGTCTTCAATTATACGGAATTACGATTAGATCACCAAGAACAACTATTTACAAAACCTTTCTTGGAGATTTAAATGGGAACTTCTTCACAATAAAAATTGGAGATATTTCTGGAGATGTTGAGTTACTAAGAAAGCAGATAAAAAAGATTATGCAAGAAGCAAAGCAATTTTCAGGGATTCCAAATTTCTTTGGTCATCAAAGATTTGGCTCCAAAAGTCCAACATCTCACGAAATTGGCAAACAACTTCTTTTAGGAAATATTGAGGAAGCCATAAAACATTATATTTGTGAAATATCAATTGGTGAAACAGAAACGACATCATTTGCTAAAAGAGTTTTTCTTAAAACAAATGATCCTAAAGAAACGCGCAACCTTTTACCAAA
>JAUVZH010000266.1 GCA_030602675.1 Candidatus Heimdallarchaeota archaeon
TTAAAAGAATAAAATAAGATGCATTTAGGAGAATTAATAAGATTGCCAACAATAATTGAATTCTTTGAAGCATTTCGATTTTCATTTATGAGAAATGCATTCTTCTCAGCAATAATCATCGGTATAGTTTGTTCAGTGATAGGTGTTTTCGTGCTTCTTAGAGGGATGGTGTTTCTGGGTCAAGCTATTGCTCACTCAGCTTTTGCTGGAGCTGCGCTGGCAATCCTAATTAATTTTGATCCCGTTATTTCAATTATGGGATTTTCACTAATTTCTGCGTTAGGTATTGGATTTGTTAACCAAAGAAAAGTAATGAAAGATGAAGTAATCATTGGTGTGGTGTTTTCCTTCTTCATGGCTCTTGCAGTGCTATTTATAGGGTTACATGGTGAGTATAGTTCCGATATTAATTCTATTCTCTTCGGTAACATACTCCTTGTTGATACTGCTGATTTTATCCTACTAGGAGTTTTTTCAATAGTAATACTACTGATAATTTTTTCAATCAAAAAAGAATTATATTTTATCACTTTTAATTCAGAACTTGCACAGATATCTGGTGTTCCTGTAAATCTTCTTAGTTATGTTTTTCTAGTTGCTGTATCATTTACAATATCTGTTTCGTTAAAAGCAATTGGCGCAATTTTGGTTTTTGCTATGATAGTAACCCCTGCAGCAGCAGCGTACCAATGGACCTTTAAATTAAACAAGATGATTACTCTTTCAGCTATTTTCGGTGTTATTTCATCGATTTTTGGTTTATTCTTCTCGTATTTGCTAGACATTCCTTCTGGAGCAACAATAGTATCGTTGGTGACAATCATCTTCATAATTTCCTTTATTTTCTCTCCTAAAAGACGTTCAATGAAAAAAGCTATTACTGAGTGTCCTTTCTGTAAAGATTTCATTACAGAAGAAGGTCGTTGCAATAATCCAAAATGTGCTTTTGATGATGTGCCACATTCACATGACCATGAAAGAATTGACATCCGTAAAGATGATTTGCCTCATAAGGAATCCACTATTCATGACCATGATGATCTGAACGATGATACAAACAACAAAACTGGAGGTAATTAGAAATGGCTATAGAAACAACTCTAGAGATAATTGAAAAGGTTGAAAGTAAACCAATAATCTGCTTAAAGGATGTTGCAATAGCTTACCAAACTAATGTTGCTCTATTTGATGTTAATCTAGATATTTTTCAAAATGATCTCTTTGGAATTTGTGGACCTAATGGTTCTGGTAAGAGTACTTTATTGAAAGCAATTGTTGGTAGCATAGAACCATTTAGAGGTTACGTTAAGGTATTTAGAAAAGATATTTCAAAAGGAAATATTAGGGATATAAAATCAAAAATAGGTTACCTGCCACAGAAAGATAATATTGATAGGAATTTTCCAGCATTAGTTAGAGATGTAGTTGGAATGGGATTATTCTCACAAGTAGGATTTTTCAAGAGATTGTCTAAAGAGGATAATGATAAAATTCAGCAAGCATTAGAAATTGTTGAAATGGAAAACCTTGCTATGAGACCAATTGGTCATCTTAGTGGTGGACAACAACAGAAAGCAATGATTGCAAGAGGAATAGTGAATAATCCAGAGATTTTACTAATGGATGAACCTTTCAGTGCTCTTGATTTTAAAGTAGAGCAGAGTATTATGCGTCTAATTAAAAAAATCCATGATGAAACCAATGTCACCATCGTTATGATAACACATAGCATTAATTTCATTAAACAATACTGTAATAGAGCAGCATGTTTAGACAGAAGGATAATTTGGAGTGGTAATCCAAAAGAACATGATTTTGATGATGTGATTAAAAGAGTGTTCTTCCATTAATTTCATGGAAATGCTGATTTCAAGAATTCAATTATGTGCTTAGACGAGATTTTCGATTCACCTCGAGTTCGAGGACTGAAAACAAAACCAACCCTGCCAACTTTTGTTTCTTTTTTAGGTGAATGCTTCATTAATTCAAACATAATTTTGTATCCTTTAGCTCGAAATCCTTCTGGATTTGCTTTTATGATTTCTCTTGAGTAATCAGTTTCTCCGCCAAAAAAACCGCTCATAACATCTCCACAACTAGCAGAACGATGAATCCAATGTGAGAATTTTCCTATAATACTTGCTCCCCAAGAAATCAACCTTCTGGTGAATGGCCAATCAGGAATCTCATCACGTTCACCTGCAACATAATGATATCCTTCTTGAAGCCTCATAACTATTTCACCAACCTTTTCTGGAGGATGTTGAAAATCACAGTCCATTACAACATAATATTTTGTATTTGCTATTTTGATTGCATCAAGAACACTGATAGTTAGTCCATGGATGGGTTCATCTTCCCGATCAAGTAATTGTACATCTGGATTTTTTTCATGAAACTCTCTTACCTGTTCACGTGTGCCATCAACAGAACCATCATCAGCAACAATAATCTTTATTCCCTGATACTTTTCTGTAAGGACATCCATTAATGGACCAATATTTTCCCCTTCATTAAACGTTGGAGTAATAACTGTTACATCGCTGAAATCCATATCTTGAGGAATAATAATTGGTTGTTCTATAAGTTCTTCAGCAACCTCAAATGTCCAAACCTCATTCCAAATATAGTTCCAAAATACTGTTATAACAAATGCTATAGCGCTCGCAGGGACAGTGGCCCATCTATCGCTAGGAATAACTAATAGGAATGCTGTTTTGAATGCTGTAGTAAAGAGATATTTCAGAATGGCTCCAGAACCACCTACAATAGCGTATTTAAGAAATTGAGTCGTAACTCTCTCAGCTTTTGCTTTGCCAAAGGTCCAATATCTATTGAGAAGATAATTTGAGATTGTAGCAGCTCCAATACCCATCGCTATAGCAACTAAATCGATGAAAGTAAAACTAAAAATCCAAATTTGATGATTAGCTTCCAAAACACCTGAGTCAAATCTGTACATAATAAACTCAGTTAAGTTTAATGCAGCTAGATTTACACCTAAACCAATCAAAGAAACTATAGAGAATTTTAGCAATCTTTTTCTAAATCCTTCTCTTAATCGACCAAACCTCTTTTGTAATCCTGAGGTACTCTTCTCTTTTTCCTGCTCTTTCTCCTCTAAAGTTTGATTTTCCTTATTCAACTGTAAGCACCCGGTTGGTTTAGTTAAGATATGAAGGTAGCTAATATGTTATTTCTAAATATATTATTAAAGCTATTCAATAAAAATAAATCTTCACTAATCCATTATGCTTTTTTAGCAATCTTAAACAACTCATCGTAAGCTACAAGTTGTCTATTAATGATCTGTTTTGAGTGAATCCAAATGCCAAAATATGTTTCGCGTGGAAAAAGTGGAAGAATGATTGCAGACTCACCGTTATCAGAGATAATGATGCCTACATAATCAATAATAGAACCTATTTGTCTAATGATATTTACAAATTTTAGATTGGGTTTCATACTAATTGGAACATCAACAGTAAAATGATCGAAACCAAGTTCGCCATAGAGTTTAGGATTCATACTAGAAGCAACACGTGAAAGTTGACTAAAAGTCATCGACCTAAGTTTTACACCCCTTTCCTTTAATTCTTCAATTTCATCCTTGAACAGAGCAAGAGTTTTAGCACTCATAGCTACTGAAAGCTCTTTCCTTACATTCTGCATAAGTCCTTTAACAATTCGTTTAAAGGCACTCAATCCATTAAAAGGTGATATTTCTCCAACAAATGTTGAGGTTGTTAATTCAGAGAGATGATCAAGACCAGTCTTTAATTTGTTCTCTAGTTCTCGATTTTCTTCTTGAATTCTTCGAACAATAATATCCGGTGAGTAGACTGTGTATTGAACTGGACGAGTTTTAGAATGCTGCTTTATCAAATTCTTTCTCAATAAACTTTCAAGTGTTTGGTATACCTTAGGTAAAGGTACATCTGTGTGACTATGGATGTCCTTAACAGTAGAGGTTCCGATGGCTGTTAGTATCGCTAAAACTTGTGACTCGTATTTAGGAAATCCACTATTCATAAACGCATCTACTGTTGGTTCTAATTTCTTTTTAATGTCCTCTGAACTCATTTTTTCCCAACTCTGCCAGAACCAGTTATGGAGATCTGGATTATTCCTTAGATATTTTTATATACTCTGAGTATATAATTTTATTGTTGCTATAGTAATTCTAATACTAATTAGAAGTGATGAAGCAAATGACTGAATATGCTGTTAAATTAATAGATCTAACAAAAGACTACAAAGAGTTACGAGCCGTTGATAGTCTAAATTTAGAAATCCCTGAAGGCGAGATTTTTGCATTGGTAGGTCCTAATGGTGCAGGAAAAACAACTGCCATTAAAATGATATTAGGAATAACACCACCAACTTCAGGAGAAATTCAAGTTTTAGGTTGGAATATACCAAAAGAGAGAAAGAAAATCAAACGTGATATAGGTTACTTAGCTCAACAGAGAGCACTATACGAATCTCTAACAACTCGAGAGAATATTGAATTCTTCGCAGCAATAAAAGGAATGGCTAAAGAAGATGTACGTGAGAAAACAGATGAGTTAATTGAGGTTTTGAATCTCAGTGAATATGAAAAAGTTAGAGCTATGAATCTATCAGGCGGAACCCAACAAAGAGTAGCCCTAGCTTGCGCATGTGTAAATACCCCTCGTTTACTAC
>JAUVZH010000061.1 GCA_030602675.1 Candidatus Heimdallarchaeota archaeon
CCTGCAGGAAAAACAAAGAGTGTCATTGTAATGCCAGATGCTGCAGCAGTCAGACCTAGAATTTCATTGGAACTTAAACCTAAAAAATCACTGCCTTCTGCAAAAAGGCTAATGTACAAACTCAAAACACTGCCCATCCAGATACCTCTACCTAAAGAGCTAGAAATATTGAAAGCAAATATCAGTTTAACATTGTAATTCATCGAACGAATTACTTCTCTTGCTGAAACTTTTGAATTATTATCATTAGCCATTTTGTGTATTTCCGTGGAAATTCATTCAAATTTGGTTGAATAGTCAACAAAGCCTTTCCCTTTAAAAAATTTCTAACACTTTTAATCTTTCGCTTTAGGAAATTAAAAATTTAGCTTGAATAAAAAAGCTATATTTAATTAGTAATTTCTAATGAATATTAGAATTCGAAAAAGCTGTTTGGGAATAGTTTTTATTCTTTTAAATTCCTAATTATCCACTAATAGGTGTAAAAAATGGATGCGCTTGAATTAATAAAGGATAGAAGAAGTATCAGAAAATATAAATCAAAACCAGTTGAAGAAGAAAAGATTATGAAATGTCTCGAAGCAGCAAGGTGGGCACCATCTGCTTCAAACAAACAACCATGGGAATTCATCATTGTTAAAGATGAAAAGACTCGTCTTAAACTAGCTGAACTTCATCCTTATGCAAAATTCGTTTCTGAAAGTCCAGTTGTATTTGTTCCATTAACAAATCCTGATATTCATCAAAAATACCATATGTCAGATACTGGTTTGACTATACAAAATTTTATGTTACAAGCTCATGCAATGGGTTTAGGTACTTGTTGGGCTGGAGTCATTGCTTCATCCATTGAACCGGAAATAAAGAAACTACTTAATGTTCCAGATCATCTCAATATAATGGCTTTAGTGGCACTAGGTTATCCTGATCAAACTCGTGAATCCACAAGAAAAACACTTGATGAATTAGTTCATTGGGAAAAGTATTCCGAATAAAACCTAAGGGTGAAATTTATGAGTATATTTCATGTATTGGCTATTTGAGGAATGATTGGTCCAATTATTTACACTTTGATGTGGATTATTGGTGGCATTTTGGTACCTGATTATAATCATCTACGAGATGATGTTAGCTCACTTTTTGCAATTGATGCTTATAGAAGATGGTTTTTCCAATCCTTCATGATTATATCTAGTGCATTGTTACTAGCATTTTTTATTGGATTACATTGGGGAGTAAATAACGGAGAAGGATCAATTGTAGGACCTACTCTATTCATCATAAGCTCATTTTTTGGTTTGCTTGTTCCTAGCTTCTTCCCATTAGATGCTGGGGGTGAGATGACAACTTGGAGAGGAAAAATGCACTTAATTCTTATAGTTATATCTGGAATAATGCAAATTGCAGCAATGGTGTTTATGTTCGTTCGATTAAGAATGACTGATGGTTGGATAAGTTTTGCCATATTCTCACTAATAACTGCAATTGTATCATTAATTTTAGTAGTTATATCTGGTATCTTTATATCTAGCAAATATATGGGTCTAATTGAAAGGTTCATGGTAAGCTCGTATCAAATATATTATTTTGTTATTAGTCTGATGGTATTTCTTAGAAATTGAAAAAGAGATGAGCTAATTGAAAGTGGGTAAAGAAATCCTTTTTCAATATTACTTTTACATCAAAA
The DNA here is from genome assembly GCA_030602675.1 of Candidatus Heimdallarchaeota archaeon. Lineage (GTDB taxonomy): Archaea > Asgardarchaeota > Heimdallarchaeia > JABLTI01 > JABLTI01 > JABLTI01. The sequence continues at coordinate 1,688 of JAUVZH010000061.1, forward strand.
AAGCACGTAAAATTTTTATTAAGTTAAGATAAACACACTCTATTATGAGTAAATTGGAAGTCCCTTTTGGAAAAAATCTTGCTTTCGGAACTGGAGAGATAGCTGACCAGCTTGCATATCAAGGTTTTACATTCTTGATTTTCACCTTTTATTTTTCAGTTGTCAAGCTTGATGCAAAATACATCACCATTGTTTTCATCATTTGGTCTATTTACAATGCTTTTAATGATCCAATTCTCGGTTCGTTATCTGATAGAACTAGAACCAGAAAAATCTTTGGTGGTAGAAGACGTCCTTGGATGATTGTTGCTACACTTCCTTTAGCACTGGTTATGTTCTTGCTTTTCACTCCACCTGGAGGGCAAGTAGTTGGTGGTTATAATATTTGGACAATAATTTATATGCTATTCATAATGTGTCTCTTTGATACTGTGTATACTGCGTTTTCTGTTAATCGTGTTTCTCTTTATCCTGAAATATTCCGAACTGATAAAGCAAGAGAAGAAGTTGGTGCTGTTCGAAGAATAGTGATGGTTTTTGCTCTGTTAATAGCTTTCATTATGCCAACATTACTAATATCAGATATGACTTTAGAAGATCCTACGAAATTCCAACAAGTTTTATGGGAATATCAGTTTACAGGAATAATCTTTGGTGTTATAATTTTGGTAACCGCGTTAATTAATATCTTATGGGGAGCCAAAGAAGCACCTTATGAAGAATTAGAAAAGAAGAAACCATTGAAGCTTTTTGAATCTTTGAAAGTTAGTCTTAAGAATAAGAAATTCGTCATTTTCGCATTATGTTCAACTATGAATTGGTATGTGTTCGGTTTAATCCCAACCATTATGCCTATTTATATTAAGAGTATTGTTGATTTTAGCACCGACCCAGTAGCTTTAGCATTGGAATCTTTAGGTGAATTACGGATTAGCATTCCCTTAGTGTTAGCATTCCTCATGTCAATTTTCGGGGTTCTTTTCTGGTCATACATTGATAGGAAACTAGGAAGCAAAATAGGATTTATATTATCTATGGCTTGGTGGGCAGTCGTTCTTATACCTTTGATTTTCATAAATTCCTATCTAGGGATATTGATCATTATGGTTCTGAATGGGATTGGTCTTGGAGGGTCTCCATACTTTATCGACAGACATATTTCAAATATCGCAGATGATGATGAACTGAGAACCGGTCAAAGAAGAGAAGGATCCTATTACGGAGTTCATGCTTTATTTGTTAGATTATCAACCATCCTTTCGATTAGCTCCATTGCAATCGTTCTTACAACAAATGGTTGGGTTGGTATACGATCCTACGGTAGTAACCCCTGAGATACAATTTGGTCTAAAATCACTTATGTCTCTCTTCCCTGCTGGTGCATTGCTAATTGGAATAGTTATCCTAATTTTCTATCCTCTTGGAAGAAAGCAGGTTCAAGAACTTCAAGCGAATTTGAAACAATCCGCTAAAATCAATGAAAACAAGTTTCCAGAAGAGGAATAAAAAGAAGAGCTAAGAACGTTAGCTTTCTTCTTTTTTCTATTTATTTTACTTCATCAAGACCGAAACCATTACGCACTCGTTCTCGGAAAATTGCAATAAACCGTGTTGTTGGACCACCATCCACAGTAGTATGATCGATATTGATAGTTATCCAGAGATAATCTCGAGGAACTACTTTTTTGAGATCGAGCTCCCCATTCTCCTTAATCGAGTAACCTGGACGTTTCTCAATTCCACCAATATTAATAGAGAGATTCTCGACAGCTATTGGTATGGAAGTACCTCCTCCTCCAGCGAACATACCAATTGACGTGATTCCTACGGTACCATTGAATTGTCGACGTAGGAATGGATTTTTGAAAAGACGATTAAAGAGGAATCGTCTTAGAAATCCAGGCATCCTTAGAAGTTTATCTGTAGCTGAAGCTCCTTCTTTTTCTTTATCAACCATGCTATCATCTTTTAAGGTTTTAGCGAACCACAAGTCATCTGTTATTTCTTGAATTGTTTTTTCATTGGCTTTTCGTATCAAAACCATTGTAGGCATTTTCTTTCCTTTAACATCACGTTCTACTAAGAATGATACATCTACATCCTCAAAAACAACCATTTTTCTTCGTCGCCATTTTATAGCTTGCATGTAAGGATGCTCTGCTACAGTTCTTGCAAAAACATATGTTAAATAAGCTGAAAATGAAAGCTTGATGCCCTTTTCTTTGAATTCTTTAATCTTCTTAAGAGGATATGTAACATCAATATCTCCAATTGCATGAACCTTCATAGACTTCTTTCCGATAGATATAAAATCTACTACAATATCTCGACTACGTGAAAAGGGTTTAGTATAATAGGTACCATATTTCGATTGTTTTATTTCTCTCTTTTTTGGCATAATGTTTGGTTTTACTAAAACATTAACATAAATATTATGGTAAACTAGTCTACATTTTAGGCATTATAAAGTATGAAATGCATAAATATTACATGTCATCAAGATCCAACACTAATAGTGCTAAACAATCAACTATTAATACAATTTTCTGAAATATAATAGCTAATAATATTAAAATAGGATTTTTGGTAATTTCAGAGGGAATAAAAAATGCTACTACTAAAACAATAACAGCAAAAACTAAAACAACTATTGATGCATCAAGATAATAATCAAATCTTCTTACCTCGGGTATTTCTTGATGTTTTTTTACAAATCTGAGCAATTGAAGTGTGAAATTTAATATGCCAAATCCTAAGATAAAAAGTGCAGCACCTATTGTATGAAGAATTATTAAATTACCTTTGTCCTGTGGAATAGCTGTCAAACTAGAACCAAATGCAAGTACTAGACCTAATGATCCTTTGAGATATTTATATTGAAAATCATTAGCAAAATACAATATAGAAATAACAATTGAAATAAAAGCACAAAAACCAAATCCCACACTCATTATTATTGAAGAAATTTGATTATTAATTTCTTCTTTAATGCTTATTTGTGCTCCTAATTCACTTAGATAATCTTGGAAAAATTTGTAAGGTTCTGGAAGAAAATAAATAGCTAGACCTACAGTTAAAACTAATGTTGGAACAATTAGCCAATAAAGATATCTAATTATCTTTTGAATTCTCCTCAATATAAGTCCCTTCTAATAAATTATATAATAACTAGTTAAATTTTTTTCAGATTAGAGTAAAATTGTTTAATTATAAATTCAATTATATATATTTGAAGCGAGAAAAATGGATTTCGAAAAGTATCGAATATATCAGTTGCTAAAGCAATCACTAATTGAAAAGACAAAAAAAGATGACTTCATGACCATTTTAAGAAATCATTTAGCATTACATTCAACAGACTACTTAACTCCCTATTTGTCACTTTGGTCAAGGGTAGATGATTTTGATCCTAAGCAATTATTTCACAATATTTCAAGTAACAAATTAGCAATTAGAATGAGAGCTTTTAGAAGAACTGTTTTTGTAGTCCATAGAGCTAATCTGGAAATTCTCATAGGGTCAATAATGCAATTTCTTGAACCTTTCAAATTAGCCAATATCAAGTATTTAATCAAAAATATGGGAATGAAAGAAGGCATCTCAGAGAAAATTGGTCTTGATATAATTAAAATCCTAAAAGAGAAATCACCACTCTCTACAAGACAAATTAAAAAAGAGTTGTCAGAAAAATGGGAAGGCGATTGGATAAGGTCTTCTATAACCCTTCTTGAGTTTGAAGCAATGATAGCTAGAGTAGGTCAAAAATACATTACAGATAAAACAATTAACTGGGGTCTTTTTGAGGAATATTACCCAGAAGTAAAAAGGAAAGAAATTAATCTTGATAATTCATTAATAGCAATTTTAAGTAAATATATTCAGCAATTTGGTCCTGTCTGCTTAGATGATTTTTGTTGGTGGTTACCTGCCAAAAAAACAACAGCTAAGAAATTATTTTATAAACTATCCGATGAAATTATTGAGCTTGATTTTAACTCTAAGAAATATTATATGAAAAAAGACGATTTTGAAGTTTTTTCGAATTTCAATCCAGAAGCATATGAATTGCCAATTGTAAATTTCTTACCTTATGAGGATCATTATCCTAAAGCATACAAACATAGAGAATGGTACATCTCTGAAGAAACAGTAACCAACTTATTCAAAGTAGGTAAAATGGATTGGGGACAAATACGACCATCAATCTGGATTAATGGTGAAATTAAAAGTCGATGGGAATTAGATTGGGTAGATAAAAAGAAATCTGAAATGAAAGCTGAGATTGTTTATCTTGATAAAAAAATAAAACAATCAACAGATATTATGAATAAAATAAATCATTTGAAGACAGAAGTAGAGATATTTGCTAATGAGAAATTAATACCCATTATGAGAAAATAGAAACTCAAGCTTCTAACTCTGTTATCTCTTCAGTAAACTCTAATTTCTTTTCTTTGATTCTTTGTATGATAGCTATTCCCATACCTCCTAACCAGAAGAAGAATAGAATTGATGCTATAGAAGCCAAAAATGTGAAAACCGAACTTGCTATTCCAGGGATGAATACACCAACTTCACATAAACCTAGTATTCCACAAAGAAGTGCTAACCAAGTTTGTGTTTCTTTTGTTACTTGATATTTAAAACTAGCAATGCCAAAAATACCAGCACCGAGTGAAAAAATTAACACGTAAGCTATAACTTGCAGAATGAAAATCACTCTTACCCAATTTTCAAAAATAGCAAATATTTCATCTTTTGCTACACCAGTAGCTATATTATATTCTGGAGCTAATTCAAAAATAATCTTGAATTTTAAGAAGACCAAGCTAAGAAGTAGTAGAGATCCTAATATGATTGTGATTGTTGGTACTACTAACCAATTCTTGATTTTTTCAGCTACTTTTGATCTAAAAAGTAAGAGAACCCCAATAACTGAAGGTATAATGAAAATTCCTTGAATTGCATTTAGAATGGTATCAAAGGTGTGTATGCGATTATATTCAAAATAATTTTGCAACAATTCCACATAATTAGCTGAAGGATATTTGTAGGTAATTACAAAACTCAAGATGATTGTAGCAATCATACTCGAGACTACAATGATAATTGAAATTAATGTCATAATTTCCATAATATTCTTTTTTGTTTTCAATTGTAATCACCTAAATATCCAGATTTTACAATTTTTATATAATTTTCCAATTTTGCTGAATTAGCAATTATCATGTTCCTTGTACTTGCGTCGCTTTCCTATCGGGTAAGACCATAAGTATTCCTATAGCAATCATCCAGATTAGCATTAGCGATAAATCGATTATTGTGATTACATCAAACACTTGTTTGATTACTCCTTTACTTAGTGTTCCCAATAGTGCAAAACTTAGTACACCAGTGATTATTGCCAATATATTGATCCACTTTGGTAAAATTGATTTCTTTAAATCTATAATAGCTAAAATCGCTAATCCTGTAGCTAAAGTCAAAATTGTACCAATTACAATGAAAAAGTCTTCTAGAGTTCGCAAAGTAAATACAAGAGCCTCAATTGAAGCAATAACAGATAAATCAGTTTCTAAAATATAGCTTGGAGTTATTTGATTGGAAATTATTAAAGGAATAATGTAAGCTAATGTAAGAAGTACAACACCATGGTAGATTATGGCTGCAGGAATCCATTGCATCGGACCTTCTTTTTTCAACAATTGATAATATCCTAAAATAGCTGGAATTGTGAATAATGATCCTAGGATTCCAAACCATCCATAAGCTGACATAATGTGCCTAACATTAGACCAATCAAGTAAATACTGCCCAACATCAGCTAATTCTTCTGGCTTTGTTAAATCTGCTATAATCATAAAGATAACTGTTCCAATGTAGCTTACAGCAGCAATGATCGAGCTTATACCACATATTCTTATGAACTTCTTGTCAGTCATATCAGATACATGATATCATAGATTTTATTTATGTTGTGCTGTTTTACATGCATCTTGTTAGTACTAGGAATACATTTAATTTCGTATATAATCAAAGTGCTTTAGAGGTAAAATAAACTCTACTTATCAACTCGGGAATGTGATTAAAACGAAAGCAACAGCAATTGCCAATTCAAACACTGCTTTAGTAAAATATTGGGGAAAACAAGATGAACAACTGATCATTCCTATGAATAATAGTATATCACTAACTGTTGACTCATTGTCTACTATAACAACAGTGGATTTTTCTGAAAGTTATGATGAGGATTTGTTTATATTAAACAAAAAAATACAGAATGATACGCCAAAAAAGCGAGTGATGATACACTTAGACATCATTCGAGAAATAGCTAATGTAAAATTAAATGCACATATTGTTTCTGAAAACAATTTCCCTACAGCTGCTGGATTGGCTTCGTCTGCTTCTGGTTTTGCAGCACTTACTGCATCAGCATGTAAAGCATTAGGATTAAACAAAACTCCTAAAGAATTATCCATGTTGTCAAGAAGAGGATCAGGCTCTTCCTGCAGATCATTCTATGGTGGTTATGTAGAATGGATAAAGAATGACGATAATGATGAGTCCTATGCTATTCAGCTTGCTGATGAAAATTATTTTGATATACGTGATCTTGTTATTGTTTTTGAGAAGCATGATAGAAAATATACAACTCGAGAAGCTATGAAAATATCCAAAAAAACGAGTCCACTTTATGATGCACGTTTGAAAATAGTTGAAGATAATTTGGTTAAAGTTAGGAAAGCAATAAAGGAACGTGATTTTACTTTATTAGGACAAACTGCAGAAGCTGATTGTTTGTTAATGCATTCTGTAGCTTTAACATCCAATCCGTCATTGCTGTTTTGGACTGCTGAGACTATGGGGATGATAAAATTCGTTCAAGAATTAAGAGAGGGAGGGTTAGAAGCTTATTATACTATAGACACAGGAGCGAATATGCATATCCTAACAAAACCAGAATTTTCTGAAGAAATTTGTGCTATTCTAAGAAAAATACCATACATAACAAATATCATAGAATGTAAACCAGGACCTGGGGTTCAAATTATAAAAGATGATTTATTTTAGCAATGGAAAATAAGGTTTTCAATATGGAAATTACAAGTACTGCTCCTGGAAAACTAATCCTTTTCGGAGAACATGCTAGTAGTAGAGGAAAACCAGCTCTAGTGTTTGCTGTGAATTTAAGGCTACAAGTAAAACTAGCTTCACTTGATTTACCAAACAAAAATATTCTCTTAACAAGTAAAGAATACCATTTGAAAGGAATAGAGTATCCAACTGATAGACTTAATGTTGTTTCGGAAACAATAGCAACTTTTTTGGAAGAAACTAAACAGAGTACTGAATCTTTTGAATTATTAATTGAATCAAACATTGAACCGGGTTTTGGAAGTTCAGCAGCAGTAATAGTTGCTACTCTTGGTGTACTAAATGAATATTATAATACAAATCTAACTCGAGAGGAATTATTAAAATTAGGCATAAAATCAAATCATGCTGTCAAAGGATATGGAAGCGGCTTAGATATTGCAGCTTCTCTTTATGGTGGGTTAGTTAAATATCAAGTAAATAAGAAACCTAAATCACTTCCTTTTGATGAATTGGAATTCGTTATTGGAAGTACATGCACAAAAGTTCCTAGTGGACCAATTGTTAAAGCTGTAAAAGAACTTGAAAAATTAAAGAAAAAGGAAATGCAAATGATTTTCAATGAAATTAAAAAAGTAGTTCTTGATGCCGAAAAAGCAATTATAGCTACAGATCTGGAGAGAATTGGTCTTCTCATGAATAAAAATCAAAACTTGCTTCGTAATCTTAATGTAAGTTCATCAATTCTAGAGGTTATGATTAAAACTGCAATTAGCAATGGAGCTTATGGAGCCAAATTATCAGGTGCAGGAGTAGGAGACAACATGATTGCATTAATTCCAAAGAACAAAAGAAACCAAATAATCCAATCGTTGAACTTAACAAATGGCAAAGTTTTGCCTGATATTTGCATTGATAAAGATGGATTAGTTATCAAGAAGTAATATTCACTTTTACTGAATTTTTTTATGTATGAGTTTGCGGAGACCATCAGTGTTTTATATTATTCACACAGATTAGAAATTGATTATTAATAGTAGGAAAAGCTGTAAGTAAAGGATTGTTGGAAGAGTGTCCAGTGATAATGATTTTTGGATCAGTGTAAGCAATTTCACAGATATTGGAATTACTCCTCGGGTTCACAGTAAAGATTTTCCTTTAGATAATGTTGAGTTAAACACCA
>JAUVZH010000257.1 GCA_030602675.1 Candidatus Heimdallarchaeota archaeon
CAATAATTCGTTTAATTTCCTCAGGATTTGGACTGCTTTTCGCCAATTCAAATGTTCTATTTAAGAAGAAGATTCCAATTGCTGATTTTCGATTTGGTAAATTCTGACTGGCTGCAGTAAGATAAATATCAATTATTAGAGAGAGCAAATCAAATCTAGAAGTCTTTTCTACTAACAATCTTGTTTTCTCAAGAATATGAACTGCTTTTGTTAATTCATTTTCTTCCATAAATCGTCTCGCTGAATCGATAGTTTGTTTTGTGATTCCTACTGCAAGATCTATATTTTTATCTTTTAAGTAGTAATCTACAGCTTTAATTGCAAAACTTATTGCTTCATCAGCATTTCCAACATTTAAGTGGTTTGCAGAAATTACTGAACAAGTTTCCCCAGCTTTAGTATAAGATTCAGCACACTCGAAGATCTTTATTGCTAAAGTATATATTTCAATAGATTTTTCTAAATCACTCTGAGCTAATTCCTGAGCCTTTTGGATTGTTATTTCTCCAAGTTCTACACAACCAGAGATGTTTTTTGTTTGCATTTCAATGTCAATCGCTTTATCAATTGCTAGTTTTCCACTATTCAAGTATCCCGTTTCTGCTAAAATGAATCCTGAATGTAGATAGATTTTAGCTGCTTCGTGAGCTCCTTGTGTTTCATTGGCAATATTTGCTGCTTGATCTATCAATTCTATACCATTAGTTTCATCACCATTTTGAATGAAACTTTGACTTAAGTTTATACAAAGATTCTTTGCCTTTTCATGATTAGCAGATTTTTTATAATATTCGATTGTAGTAAAAATGAATTTCTTTGCTAATTCAAACTCGTTTCTATCAAACAACTCATTAGCTATACTTGCTATTCGATCTCCTTGTTCAAGGAGTATTTCTGGATCGTTTCCCAGTAAAGGTAATATTTGCTTAAATGCGTTATTAGATGAATTATACATACCAGCATTCATGAGATTAGCGATTCTTAGATTATTGATTTCAATAGCAAATTCAATGTTCGTTGAAATACTATAATTAGCTACTTGCTCCCACAGCTGTTCTCCTTCCATTATTTTTCCATTATTAATTACCTCTTGAGCTTTAACAACTAAAACATGAATAGCTTTCTTTTGTTCCTTAATATTACCAGTTTTTTGATGAACAGTAACAATTTGCCCTGTTACAATTGAAGCATTTTGATAATCCTTCATTTCATACAAAAGGTCAGCTATTTCCTCAAGAATTTTTACAGCTGCTTCAAATTCATTGGCAACCATTAATGTGTCAGAAGCCAATAAAACTAGTTTTATACCATCATCTATTCGATTAAGCTTTAGTAATGCATTACATGATTTCATATAGATTTCAGAAGCGCTTATGGGTTTACCTAATCGTAGATGTATTCCTGTTGCTAGATCTATCAAATGCAATCCTAGTTCTATTTCACTTTCTTGTATGAAAACAATCGCATGATTTGATAGTTCATCAGCAACATTTGGCGATTTTATCTTTTCATCTTGCTGCTCAAGTTCGTTTACTGCTTGCAAGAAGATATTGTATGTTGTTTGATAGTCTTTTATATTTGCAAAAGTTCTAGCTTCTTCCATATAAATATCTATTACAATTTCAGCTAGATTTGACTGTTTAGCTAAATCTATTGCAGTTTCAAAACATGATAGAGCAAATTTACGATATTCTTCAGGATTATGAGTAAGTGCTTGTGAACCAATTTCAGCTGTTTTTAAAGATGAAACTGCTAGTTTTTCAGAATTTTTTGATTCCGTATATGATTTATTTGCTAATTCTATTTTTCTAAAAGCATCTTGCCAATGTTCTCTACGAATATTTACTTCAGCTAAAGATTGGAAAGCATCTCCTGATCTTTCTATATTATTAATTTGTAAAAAGATTTGAGCAGCAGTTTCAATTAATTCTTCACCATAAATAATATTTGATTTATCCAAAAAGAGATAACCTTGTGCTAAAGCAGCTTCTCCTGCTTCATCAAAATTCCCTACTTGGTTTAGAATTTTAATTCCGGATCTTATAAACTCTGATGCTTCATCAAACATTTCTTTACTGTCTCTTAAGCTACCACCTTGAACAATGATTAGTCGACCCAATTTTGCTAAATAATCCTTTTCCCCTTCTAAGTTGTTTTTTGCATAATCATGAAATTCTTTAACCGAATATAAATCGCCGATGTCAAGAAACATGTTAGATGCTTCAGAAATAATCAGATCTTGGATTTCAAGGTTAACTGGAGAGCTGAATTCCATTGCTGCTATATAAAGATGTTTTCCAAAAATTGTCTCTTCATTTCTAATAGCTGTTTTAGCATTTTCAGAACAATAATATACCAATTCAATAACAGGTTCAGTCATTCCTAAGCTTAAATATGCTCCAACAGCTTTTCTAAGTAAATCAATTCCTTATTCTATAAGATTATAAGAAATTAGTAATTTTGATGCTAGAGAGAGTTTCTCTGCAAAGATATCAGGATTTGTATCGCCAGTCAGAACTTTAGTTATTTGCATTAATAATTCTTTAGCTAAATCATTTTGATTATTATCAAATAACAACTGACTATTATCTATCAAATTCTGTGAAGCTTCTACATTTTCACTAATATTTGTAAGAGCTAATACTCCTTGTTCGAGATAATCCCTACCTAAAATAAAGTTGTGATCAGAAATCACCAACGTTTTTCCAATTGATGAAAGCTTATTAGCTATCCTCTTTGTCTCTTCAGGATAACTTCTTCCAAGTGTTTTTGTTGCATAAACAAGATACTCTAAAGCTAACTCTTTTTGATTTATATAAACAGCATGGTCAACAAAATCATGTATAATATTAACTTCTGTTAATGAATCCTTTTGTTGAGCACATAGAATAGCGTTAGATAATAACTGCTTAGCTAATTCAATATTTTTATCGTCCAATTTATTTTTAGCAGCTATTATTAATGGTGTAATTGTACTAATAATTTCATCTTCCTTCTGAGCATTTTTGTACAATTTAGCAGCTTCAATTAAGTGAAATGATGCTCTATCAAAATACTCTAAACCTATTAGTGATTCACCAAATGCTTTGTGTGAATTTGCAGCTCCTAAAACACTACCAGCTTTTAGAAGATTCTCAACAGCTTTAATCGAATAATTTTCTATTTCTTTAATTTGATTTACTTTCATAAATTCGATGGTAATATTCGTAAGATTTGTACCAATTTGTTCATATGCCTGAACACTTTCTAGAATCTCTAATACACTTTCAAGGAACAACAAACTTGCTTCTTGTTCTGCAGAAGAAACAAGTTTTGAGGTTCTTTCAAACATTATATTAGTAATTTCAGTAAATTTCTCATTCAATTTTCCAAATAGATATGCTTTTGAAGAGCTTTTGTAATCTTCTAATGCAAGTTTTGTCAAGTTTATTGAGAATAGATACTCAGCTTTTTCTTTGTAAAAATCACCCAAGAAATCTAAATCAACCTTTTCTATTTGATGAACAATTGAGAAGAATTCTAACCCTATCTCAAATTTACTTTTTATTTTAACTAACGCATAGGCTTTTTCTATTATTTTTTCAGCTAAAGTTTTTGCAGAATCTTTACTTTCGATATTTATTGCAAGCTGAAGTGATTTATCATAATAAATTTTAGATGAAGAGTATTTTTTCTTTTCATACATTAAATCAGCATATTCAGAAAGTATAGATGCAGCTTCAACCATCAATTCAGGTATTTGCATTTCTTTTGCTTTTGTAATACCATGTTCTATTAATTCTCCTCCAGGATCAGTCTCACTTAGAGTTTCTTTCAGTGCTTTGATTAATTTTTTGCTGCCTTTACCAGAAAGAATTTCATGTGAATAAAGAAAAATCTTTTTAGTTGCTATTGTAGCTTCATGTTTTAGATCATTTTTCTTACAAAAGTTAATGACATTATCAAATACTTCTAAACCCTCATCGACAAATCCTGCTTCCAATAATAAAGTTAATGCTTCTATATTTCTCTCAACTAATTCTTCGAATCTATTTATTTCTATAAAAAGATCTGAGGCTTGAGCTAAGTATTCTTCACCCAACTTTCTACTTTCAGGTTTTTTGTTAATGATTAATGAAAATGCATAGATAAATAGATGATTCCCTTTTTCTAACATAGCATTTTCAATGCCTTGCTCTAAGATTTTTGTTACTAATATTTTTTTATCAATAATCTCTATGAGCTTTTGATATTGTTTTTTCGAGCTAGCAACTTCAATTTGATGATCTAAAGGTTTTATTGCTTTTGAAAAAATAGCTTTTCGTTCATCACCAGTTGATATATTCTCAAATACGAAAACAATATCAATTATTAGTAATTCAATGTTGCCTTTTTCTGCAGTCTCTAAAGCCTTAAGAAGTGGTGCTTTTGCTGAATCATTGTCACCCGCTTCTAGTAATTCTTTAGCAACGAGTAGGTAATTATCTGCAGCATTTTTCCATTTTCCTTTTTCTTCGAAAGCTTTTGCTTTATCCATTAGCTGGGACATCTTTAAACCTCAAATGTTCTATCTACATGTCCTAATTTATACATATATAATTACAAAGATAGCACGATTTTAATATGAATATGTGAAAACGACTCATAAGTTTTTAGTAGGAGGAAAATTTGGTTAATCTCTATATATTATTTTCAGGAGGAGGTGGTAAGGGGATTAACATTCCATTTTCTAAGTATTTGATTAATACTATTAAAACATCTTCTTTTGACACATTGATTTCTTCATTTTGAAAAACAATATCAATCAATTCTGTTACATAGAAGACTTCATCATCCGTTTGATTTAGAAATTCAGTATAAGCTTTAGCTAATTTCTTCTCATTTTGGGTGATTGCTG
>JAUVZH010000210.1 GCA_030602675.1 Candidatus Heimdallarchaeota archaeon
TGCTATTCTTGGCTATTTCATCTAAAGTTCTAGGAACTCTTCTTATTCGTGCTGCAGCATAAACTGCTGCTGCGATCATTGCTTCTATGCTTCGACCTCGAATTAGATGTCTTTCAATTGCTTTACGGTAAATAACTGCTGCAGTTTCTTTTACAGTTCTTGGTATACCAATTTGTGAACTTAATCTGTCTAGTTCACTCATTGCATAAGCAAGATTTCTATCCATTGAAGAATGAACTCTAGTTCTAATTTGCCATTTCCTTAATCTATAAATCTGTGCTCTTCTTCTAGGTGACAATTTCTTCCCGTAAACATCTCTATCTTCCCATCCGATTTGTGTTGCAAGTCCTTTGTCATGAACGGCAAAAGATGTTGGTGAACCAACTCTACTTCTTTTATTACGTTCTTCTGAAGTAAAAGCTCTCCATTCAGGTCCTTCATCAATTATATGTTCATCAATGACAGCTCCACAATTAGTACAAATTCGTTCTCCTCTTGTTGAGTCACTAATTATATCAGATGATCCACATTCAGAGCAAACGATTTGTGCTTTATCTTCTTTTAAATCTTCTTTAGACATTCTCTGACAAACCACTCCATATTTTGATTGTTTTAAATTATTTGTTATTCTTTACTTTCCATAAGCGCTGATGCCAAATAATGGTATTATCTAAATGAACATAAAGAGCAAGCTGTGAAGAAGACATAGTCTTCTTGTTGCTGATAAAATGGCCCCACAATGTTTTTTAGTTAGTTTTTAATCGCTTCGGGAAAGGTTTTTATATTACTTCTAAAGTTTTTGTTAGAACTTCATATATAAATGTTTCGAAAAAATATTTATCTAAATAATGTTTTTCCTTATAAACTCCTTAATTTTAAAATTTATTGATAGGAATTTTAAGAAAAAAGATAAAGTATAGACGTCGTAACGTCTATTTATATGTTAGATTTTTTATTTCAGCTTTGGATCTAAAGCGTCTCTTAAAGCATCTCCCATGAGGTTAAATCCAAGGATGGTAATGAATATCATTGTTGCAGGCCAAGTAGGCATCCACCAATAGGTAAGCAAATTATCACGGTGATAAGCCAAATCATCGCCCCATGTAACTGCAGTAGCATCACCTAAACCGAAGAAAGCTAACGCTGCAATAAACATCAAAGTATTTGCTATACCTAATGTTGTAATAATAATTACAGGTGATAGTGAATTTGGTATAACATGTCTAAAGATAATCCTCGAATCTTTTGCTCCTAACGCTCTTTCTGCTTCTATAAATTCCGTATTTTTCAGCGATAAAATCGTACTCCGTACAATTAGACTGGTTCCGCCCCAGCCAATAAGTGCGAATATCGTGATTACGATCATATAGATTCCACCTGGAACACTACCTGCTATATCTCTGAAGATAGCAACTACAAAGATAAACAAGATAAAAGTAGGCATTGCAGAAATAATTTCATTTATCCTTTGTACAATGTCGTCGAAAATTCCACCATAGTAACCTGAAAAAGCACCGATTATCATTCCCAATATGCTTGTTGTCATTTGCCCAACAAAACCTAAAACGAGTGATAATGATGAACCAAAGAAAGTTCTAGATAGAATGTCATAGCCTCTTGTATCTGTTCCAAAAGGATACTGTGCATTTGGTGCTAGAATTTGATCTCCAGGTATAATGTATCTTGGATGTGCAATTAAACGTAGATATTTTTGAGTTCCTGGTATCCATAATTCAATATAGTAGTTATTTTGGTCCCATGGATCTGCTGTTGGATTATTCAACCCAAATAATGCATCATATTGCTGGATAAGAAAAGCGATGATTGCAATGGAAACTAAGAAGATAACAATATAGAAACCTATCATTCCCATTTGGTCTTTACGCATTCTTCTCATAACGAGAGCCCAGAGATTAGAACCCTCTACTAATTTTATTTCTTCAAGGATTCTTGCTTCTCTATCGATGCTTGTTTCATTTATAGTAGCCAATTCTTTATCATCTCCTTTAGTATCTGATTCTTGGGTCGACTAGAGCATAGCTCAAATCTATCAACAATCGAAAGACTAAGAATAATCCTCCAAATATGAAGTTCGTAGCCATCATCATAGGATGGTCTCTTTGAAGAGCACTTGTTAAGAATACACTTCCTAATCCTGGCCAACCAAAAACACCCTCAGTCATGACAGCTCCTCCAAGTAATCCAGGTAATGCCATACCAACTACTGTTACAATCGGTAGGAGTGCATTACGAAATGCGTGCTTGTAAATGACTGATCGTTCAGCTAAACCTTTTGCTCTAGCTGTAGTAATATAATCTTGCCTTAATATATCTAGTAATTGGGACCGCGTTAACCTTGCCAAAAACACTAATCCTGTCAGAACTAATGTCAGTGTTGGTAGTATTAAGAAAACATAAAATGTACCATTAAGTATAAACGGTTCCCGGAATGCCTCGCCTTGCGTTGCCCCTGTAAAGTTGAACATATAAAATGACGCTAACATTACCAGCTTTGCTAACCAAAACGTCGGCATTGAATACCCTATTAGTGAAGCAATGGTTACTCCTTTATCCCAAATTGAGTATTGTCTTGTCGCTTGAACAACTCCAATTACTGTTGCTAGTCTAGTACTAATAATAAATGCTGGTGTTGTTAAGAAAAGTGTATACCAAATTCTAGAGACTATAATATCTGTTATTGGCTTTACTTGTTTTCAATCTTCAGACCAATACCAAGATCGCCCAAAGTCTCCTTGAAAGATTCCACTGCGTATATAATCGTTATTTTCATAGGACCATCTTTTCATAAGTCCAAGCCATTGGAAATAGCGTGTAACTGAATTGATTTCTTCACCATCTTCATCGAGAATTCCGATTTCAAAACCAATTTCATCATATAATAAATCATAGTCTGCTTGTTCTCCTTTAAATAGTCCCATCCGTATCTGAATAGGATCTCCAGGAGATGAAGCTATTAACGCGAAACTTACAATCGATATACCTAGTATAGTAGGAAAGATGTATATGATTCGCCTCATTGCATAATTTCTCAAAGACATTTTTTCAACATCTCTTATTTGATTTGCATTTATAATGAAATTTTTTCAATCATAATGATTTTTAAATCTTTATTTGTTTACTAATATATCTCTTTGCTCATATATAGGTGTTGCGACAGATGACTAAATTTAACTTTTTTATGAACTTTTATCGATTTTTGAATTATTTTCATTCCCATTTACCTTTATAGTATTCAACTATTCCTTCAGCAATTTTTCTATCAATTCCCTTTACTTTTTTCAGCTCTTCAATACTTGCTTTCTTTATTTCTTCAATGCTTCCAAAATGCTCAAGCAACAGATTTATTCTCTTTGTTCTAATATTTGGTATCTCCTCAAGTGAAGACTTAATCATTTTTTTACTTCTTCTTTGTCTGTGAAAACTTACAGCAAATCTGTGTGCTTCATCTCTTATTTGCTGCAATATTTTTAGAGCTTCAGATCTTTTATCTAAAATTAATGAATCTCTATTATCTGGAAAGTGTATTTCCTCAAATTCCTTTGAAAGTCCAATAACTGGAATTTCAAGTAAATTCTCATTTAAAACAGAAATTACTGAACTAATCTGACCTGGACCTCCATCAATTAGAATTAAATCAGGTTTTTCTTCTTTGTTTCCTAAGCTTCCGGTGAATCTTCTTTTTATCATTTCTTTCATTGAAGCGAAATCATCTTGTCCTTCAATTGTTTTTATTATGAATTTCCTATAATCCTTCTTCTTTGGCTCTCCTTGTTCAAATACAACGCATGAACCTACTGTATTTGTGCCTTGTAAAGTTGATACATCATATCCTTCTATTCTTCTCGGAATTTCTTTAAGATTTAAAACACTTTTCAATTCAAAAAGCCCTTTAGAAGTTCTCTCTTCTTTGATTTTCAGAAACTTTTCAATTGTACTTAGATTGGTTTTTGCATTTATCAAAGCTAAATTAATAAGTGATTTTTGCTCCTTTGTTTTTGCTTTAGTCAATATAGTAGCCTTTTCTTCTGTTCCTTGCTTTGAACTCAACCATTCATTTATTACATTTTCATCTTCAATTTCATTCTGTATTAGAATCTTTTTTGGTATAAAATCAGTCTTTGAATAATATTGTTTAATAAAGGATGTTAATATTTCAAATTCCTCAAGAATAAATGGTAAATTCATAATAAAGTGCTTTTGTTCAATAATTCTACCTTGTCTCATTAACAAAATTTGTGCAATAGCTGTTTTTTCTATTACTATTATTCCTATTATATCATACTCAGCATTTTTATCTTTAGAAACAATTGTTTGTTTTTGGATAATTTTTTCTAAAGCAGAAATTTTATCTCTTAAGATAGCAGCTTTTTCATAATTCATCTGATTTGAGGTTTCATTCATTTCTTCTTTAAGTTCTATAATTAAATCCTGCTGTTTTCCTTCAAATAGTTTAATGAAATGCTTCACTGCTTTACCATAATTCTCTAGACTAATTTTATTTACACAGGGCGCTAAGCATCTATCTAATTGAAAAAATAAGCATGACCTATCAAATTTTTCAATTTTAATTTCTTTTCTACATCTGGCTATTGGAAAAATAGTTAATGCTTTTTTTAAAGCTGCTCTTAATGCTTTAACATCTGTATATGGACCAAAATAAACATCTCTGTTTTCAGTTCTCTTTCTTACTATTTCTACTCTTGGAATTTCTTCACTTGTTGTTATTTTTAAATAAGGATATGTTTTGTCATCTTTTAATCTAGCATTCAGTTTAGGTTTATGAACTTTAATGAGATTGTTTTCAAGAATTAATGCTTCAGTCTCTGAATTTGTGCTTATAAATTCCACATCTTTTGCTTCATCATTTATATCCTTTGTTTTTCTATCAGTTGCACTTTTGACAAAATAGGAGCTTACTCTCTTTCGAAGCGACTTTGCTTTACCAATATAAATTACCTTTTGGTTTTCATTCTTAAATAAGTAAACCCCAGGTGAATCAGGAAATGATCTAACTTTTATCAGTAAATTTTCATATACCACATTTGACAATTAATTTCACTTACACATTTTGTAATTATAGATTAATTCTAAGGATTATTATTTTATCTTATCAGTTGAATTATCTTTTACTATTTAATTCAATAAATCTCCATAATTTCAGCTAATAAGCGTCTTTATTTGGCGTTTTTATAGTTCATTTTTAACTAATTTATGGTCGATTAGCTCGAAAAAGATCGATATCTATGCCTATCAAAAAATCATGCAGGTATATATAGAGAAATGAGAAGAGGCTTATGATCATCTATGTCAGAGCAATTGTTCGATAATTTAAAATCATTAAGTGATAATTCAAATCTATCAAATGTCTTTGAAAAGATGATGATTGAATTCTACCCTAAGGTTAAGGATATTAATCAACAGATTGCTTTGGACCTGGGTTTTCTCTATATTTTCAGACAATTAGAAAATGATGATGATAAAGATGAACTTGTAAATTTTTGGTGTGAGAATTCAGAACCTAAGATTATACAACTCCCAATGGGAGAATTTCATTATAGACCATATATTGATTTTATTTATTTAGATAAAATTATGAGTGGATTATTT